>NZ_JBMDKC010000018.1:0-72716 GCF_057809515.1 Bacillus sp. FG16 | reverse complement strand
AACTAATAATCAGTGGGGATGAACAAAACCCCCACTGATTAAAGTTTCACTTTATACACCAAGTAATTCTTTTAGTTCGTCTGTTGATAGTTCAGTCATCCAACTATCGCTTGTGATGACCGCATTGTTTAGAGATTGTTTTCTTTCTAGCATTTCATCAATTTTTTCTTCTAACGTTCCTGTTGTGATGAGTTTGTGAACATGCACAAATCGTTTTTGACCGATACGATATGCGCGGTCTGTTGCTTGATTTTCCACAGCTGGATTCCACCAACGATCGTAGTGAATGACATGGTTGGCAGCGGTTAAGTTTAATCCTGTTCCGCCAGCTTTTAAGGATAAGATGAAAATGTCATACGTTCCGTTTTGGAACTCCTCAATCATCTTGTCACGATCTTTTTTCGGTACACTACCGTTTAAGAAGAGGACACGCTGGCCGAATTTTTCTTCTAGCACACGTTTTAGCATGTTCCCCATGCCGATGTATTGAGTGAAGATGAGGCAACTTTCATTTTGATCTTTTATATTTTCGATGAGCTCCATTAACGTGTTTGTTTTCATAGAGCGTTCAACGACATTTTGTGGTTCTTCTTCTTTTAAATAAAGAGCAGGATGATTACAAATTTGTTTTAGCTTGTTCAGCATAAGTAATATAAAGCCGCGTCTTTCAATTCCGCTTAATCCCTCGACATTTTGCAGTGTATCTTGAACAAGTTGTTCATATAAGGAAGCTTGTTCACCAGTAAGAGGACAGTAAGCTTTTTGTTCTTGTTTATCGGGTAAATTTAATGCGACTGTTTGATCTTTCTTCGTTCGGCGCAGTAAAAATGGTGAGATAAACCGTTGAATTTGCTGGATTTTTCCTTCATCACGATCTTTTTCAATCGGTGTGACGAAGCGGCGCTGGAATTGCCCTAAGCTTCCGAGATATCCATGATTAATAAAGTCGAAAATGGACCAAAGTTCAGCGAGGCGATTTTCCATCGGTGTACCAGTTAAAGCGATTTTGTGATTTGCTTGCAAGTTTCGTACTGCTTTCGACTGTTTCGTATGCGGGTTCTTAATATTTTGTGCTTCATCCAAAATAACAGCATCCCAGCATAATGAAGTCAGTTCTTCCTCATCGAGCTGAGCCAATGCATAAGATGTTAATACAACATCTGCCGATTGAAGGAAATCTTCAAATAAATTGCCCTTATCTCTATTACTTCCGTAATGTAATTGAACACGTAAATTCGGTGCGAAACGCTCAAATTCTTTTTGCCAATTTCCAAGAACAGATGTCGGTGCTACGATTAATGCAGGGCCTGTTTTGAGATTGTTTTCTTTTATATATAGTAAGTAAGAGATTGTTTGAATACTTTTCCCGAGTCCCATATCGTCAGCTAGCAATGCTCCAAATCCAAGCTTTCGTAAATATAATAACCATTCAATACCGTGTTGTTGATACGGACGAAGTGTTGCGTTTAGTGAAGTAGGGACATCTACTTTTGGAATATCTCCAATATGAAGCAGCTTCTGGAAGAGTTCTTCATAATATCCATCTAGTTCGATTTCAATATCAGTAAACGGGCTATTATCTTCTACAATTTCTGTTTCAGCCGTATTTGATAAATGTTGCTGCAGGACATCTTTCATCTCTAGTCCATATTTATCGGCACGGTTCATGAGTTTCCTTACTTCTTCGATAAAGGCTGGATCTAGTCGCATCCATTGACCGTTTATATTAAATAGACGTTTGTTTTGTTCAACGAGTTCGAAAAATTCGCTTTCCGATAAATCAATGCCGTTCGTCGAAATGCGCCAGTCAAAATTAACGAGCGTATTCATACCGAAGAACGATTGTGTTTGTGCTGTATTTTGCTTCAACTGGACACGTAATTTCGGTTTTGTTGCTTTTAAATTTTGCCACCATGATGGTAGTAAAATTGTAATGCCGGCTGCAAGTAATTCATTGCTTGCTTCTGTTAAGAAGTTCCACGCTTCGGTTTCAAAGAGCTCATTTCGGAACGTATCTCCTTCTTTTAACCACGGTATGAGCTTACTAAAACCTTCTTGTGTTTCTGTAATCCGTTCCTCGTAATCGTGCCATCTTTTCGGTAAGGAATCGATGTTTTCGTATACATATATGCGATGCGCCCCGCGCTTTGGTGTCACAATTGTTTCAAGCTTCCACATTTCAAATTCTTCTTGTGGTTCTTGTAGTCTTAGTCCGATTGTAAACGGAAGATCATCTTCAATATAACCAATTTTTCGAAGCCAATCTTCTTCATGTAGTGCTGTTTCTAATTGTCTTTTCGTAAAGTCGTAATGTTCATATAGTCTTTTAGCATCTTCCCAGCCGTCATTTGAGCGATTATCTTGTAATATACTTTCATTAACTGCTACTGAGAAAAGAGATGCTAATGTGTCATCTTCAATTGGTGTATTTTGAACTTTCCAAGATGGTTGTTTGGACCAATGATTCATATTTGGTACGAAGCTACCACTCGTAAAGGCATCCCATAATTCATTTGCATCTTTCGTAAGTGCTGTAATAGGATCGTTCATTTGAATATGTGCAAAGGAGTTCATCGGTTTGTTTGCAATGTATTCAAATGCTTGTGCGTTTGTTAGCATAACACCTTGTTTTCCTTCGAAGGTTGCATCTTTTAGAGACGTACCGTAGAAAGAAGTGGAGTGCCATGTGAATGCATTTCGTTTCCAACTTGTTACGGATAATGGAGTACCGCTGTCATCTTCTCCCCAAAGGAACCAACCTTGACTAACATGCTGGAGCCTAATTGTTACTTCAGTTTGATTGATCATCGATTAATTTTCCTTTCCGTAATTCCTCTTGTAGTGCACGCAGACGTGAATGGAGATTGGCAATGTGAATAATGAAAGCATCCCATTCATCGGTGCGTTTTAATCGTTTATATAATGTACGTAATTTCTTTAAGTAACGAACTGCGCGTTTATATGATTTACGATTTCGTTCTTCAATCGCCTCTACAGCAGCAAGATGGTAAAGAGGAAGTGCCGCTTCTGGCGCTTCTTTTTCAATATCTTTCAGTGGCTCTTTCAACAGTTCAATTGCTTCAAATCCATATAGGAGATGAAGTTCTGCCCATGTACGATACTGTTTTTTCGCGAGTACGTACTGTTCATAGTTTGTGAAACTATATGGTAATAGTTCTTGTAAAATCATTTCGAAACCAGCTTGTTCATTTGTATGTGTTGCATATGTTTCATACATGATTACAAATAGCCGAACGACATCTTTTATGAAAATCGTATTTTCGTGATCTTGGATTGTTTTCTTTACTTGTTTATACGTAAAGGAAAGCCAATTTTTCGCACGATCCCACTGCATGGCACTTAATAGTTCTTCTAACCAATAGAAGTATAGACTCACAACAGAAGCAGGCTGTTTTTTTAGTAAGTCCATCGCTAGTAGATCTTCGTCATTCAAAAAGAGAAGATGGGAAGACGCTAACGCTTTGGATAGTGGATTGATTTTCGTATCGATTCGTTTTTCTTCTTCTTGTATTTTCTCTTTATTGTTTAAAAGTTCACTCCATATGTGACGATAAATGAAAAATCGCTCTTGCGTATAAGCGTCGGTAGAGAAGAATACTTCATGAACGAGACGAGCTGTTTCTTGTAAAATTATTTCAGACTCTGAAGGAATCGCTTCTGATTGTAAGTCCCGAACGATGGATTCCACTTTGTCTACAAATAGGCGAATGACATTAACAGGTTGGTGATAAGAATACGTTTTGTTTGCGTCGAATGCCTGAATTTCTTCTAATAACTTTTGAAAGCAGTAAAGTGCTGCGTGTAACCTGAATAATTCATGTATCGCAATGACACGCGGAGCTTTCCGCTCAAGTTTCGTATAGAAATCTGTAAAGATACTCATAAGAAAATACATTTGTTTATAAGTAAGCCGAGCTTGTTCTTTTTTAAATGATTCATATTCTTTTTCAAAATACGATTGCCAACTTTTATAATCCGTTTCTTCAAAAGCTGATGATTGCAATACTTGTCTTGCAGTTCGAATAGGAGGAAGGGAAGGTTTCGTATTATTTTTAAATAAAGTTAATACATCTCCTACTTGCCCGAAACTAGACGCTGCAGATAGTAATACAGCAAGCATATGCTCACATTGTGTTGGTGCGAAGCAATCACAATAACTTTCAGCGACGTTACGAATCGGAATATGAACGCTATATACGTTGCCTTCCGCATCTACAGTTCCTGATAGTGTATAACCATCAAAGTCAACGTTGTAGACAACACCACTACGATATAGGTGCCGAGCTGTAGCGACATGTTCCTGATCAGCTGTTTGCTGTGGATCTAGTCCTTGAACGAACTCATTCGCAATCATCATAATTTCATCTTTCGTAATTGAGTGTTGCAGCATAATATTCCTCCGTACACATATTTCTTTCCTTTACCATTATAAACAAAAAATGCTCAAAACAGAAAAAATGAAATTTGGATTACATAACTTGAAAATCATGGTAATATATAAAATGTTAATTTCATATATGAATATATACGTATAGGAGGAGAAATGATTTGTCAGATTTACAGACGAAGTTAGGTAGTGGAATGAATAAGTTACAAGAAGGAATAGAACAAGGGAAAATGAAGTTGCAAGTTGCACAAGAAATTGCTCAATTGAAAAAGGGAATGCAAGTACAAATGCAGAAAAAAGCAGAGGTTCTATTAGAGGTTGGACAGCAAGTGTACGTTCAATTAAGAGGAAATGGAGTAAATGAAGCGAGCTTAAAAGAAATGATTGCTCCAGTTCAAGAATTTGATGTAGCTATTTATCAAGCAAGAAAACGCATTGTTGAATTGCAAAAACAACAAGGTGAAAAAGCTACATGTGAATGTGGTGGACCTTTATCAATAAATGATAAGTTTTGTGGTTCGTGTGGAAAGCCTAACCCAATGTTAGCAGTAGAAAATGAAGGTGAAACGGTAAATTGTATTTCATGTAATGAGCATATCGATAAAAACTCTACTTACTGTCCAGTTTGTGGAATTAAGCAAAGTGGGGAGTGAATTAAATGTATTGTCGCACATGTGGAAAACAACATGGTGAAGAAGTAAATTATTGTCCAAATGAAGGTAGTATGGAGATTACAGGAGCTATAGATGCAATAACATTAGAAAAAGATACTGCAAAATACTGCAAAGGTTGTGGCAATGAAAATGCTCAAAAAAATTTATATTGTCAAAAGTGTGGGTATTCTTTATTTGTTGCGAAGAAAAAAGAACAATCTGTAAAATTGCCTACAATGGATGGTGCTCCTAAAGTTGAATTTAAAGCAGATAAAGCCGTTTTACAAAAAGGTTTTATTGGTGGGGCTGTTGCAAGTATTCTCATGTTAATTGCTGGTTGGATTGGTAGTTTATTATTTGCTTCTATAATAAGTGAGATGTTTAGCAAATTTGCGAAAGAATTAGATATGTTGCCGAATTTTTATTCGAGTGCAACTTCTACGATGTTAAGTTATCATTTACTTGGTTTTACAGCTAACGACGATAGTGGATTGATATTTTCTTTATCTTGGCATACTCCATTTACATTACTACTAATCATTCCATTTATTATTTTCGTTGGTACAGGAATTTGGTTAGGGAAGCAGCATGTTGCGAAAACGATTAAAGATCAAATTTTTATGGCATCAACAGTTGGTATTATTTATGGCGTCTTTTTATTCATTATAAGTTTTATAGCATCACAATCTTTTGCAATTCCATTCTCAGAAGCAGGTAAGATTACGGTTGGCTATTCAGCGATTAAGAGTTTATTGAGTGGTTTTGTATGTGGGACATTATTTACTTTATTAGGATTTATTGCTCATACAAGCAAAAACAATATGGCAGCAGCATTTCAAGAGTTAATGCCATATGGAGCGTCTGTTTATTACGGTGTTTCAGCTATGATAAAAGGACTTTTAGTAACAGCGGTAGCGGTTTGTATTATGGCGTTAGTAAGTAAGGAAGATGGTATTGAACCATTAAAAGAAATAACAACTTTAAAATCAGAAAGTACATTATTAGCATTAGAGTTAGCACCTCAATTATGGAGTATGGCTCATTTTGCGCCGTTAGAAGTATCAAGTCCAGCACTTAGTAAAGAATTTACTGGAATTGGTAAGAAATCAAAAGCATATGAGAGCACACTATCATTTTCATTTATATCAGGCGTCTCTGTAAATGGCGTAGAGCTTAGAGAGATATTGATTTCAAAAGGAGCAAATGAGCGAAGCCTTGCAGAATTTGATAAAGTGAATAACGTATTCCATTATGGTTTATTACTGCTTATTATTCCATTGTTCTTTATGTTTAGAGCGGGAAGAAAGTTAGCTAAATTACCGACTGCCAATATATATATTACATTAGCGGTATGCAGTGGTTCTTACACAATTATAATGATTGTAATGAATATGATTTCTAAGTTCCAAATTAATGTTTCAGGAACTGTAACAGGTTTATTTGGAACAAGTGGAACGGTATTATCTATGCAAAATTCATTTATATATTTAACTTTGTTTAGCTTGATTGTGACATATGTAGCAGCATTTGCTGGAATGAAATTAGCTAAAAAATAGGAGGAGAGCACGTTGAAGTTTTGTGGAACATGTAAAAAGAACGTTGCAGACCATTTGAACTTTTGTCCTGAGTGTGGGAGTAAAGTAGAAGTAATCGTTGATAACACTGCTGCTTCATATACAGAATTACAAAGCGAGACAAAACCAGTGAAAAGTAAGAAAAATTTATTTTTAATCATTGGTTTTGCTATTATTGTTATTTTATTATTTGGGGCATATAAATTTGGAGCATATAAGTTTTCAAAAGAAAAGCAAGTAAATGTAATGATTGAAGCATTCCAAAAGAAAGATATTAACGCAATTGATGAGTTTGTGAAAGCAAATGATTCAAGTTTAAAGATTAAGACAGAGGATATTAAAGCGTATATGCGTTATTTAAAAGAGAATCCTTCTTACAACAAACAATTGTTGTCTTATTTACAGAAAGAGACAGTAGATCAAAAGTTAACAAAAGATAAATCTGCATTTAAAGACGGGGAAATAGTAGAAGAGGGAAAAGAGTGGTTCTTATATCCAAAGTATAAGTTCAGCATGAAATCTTATTATGTGAATGTAAGTACAACTGCAAAGAATGCAGAAATATATGTGAATGACAAAAAAGAAGCAGAACTTTCTAGTGATAAAAATTCGAAAGAGTTTGGGCCATACTTCCCAGGTACATATGTTGTAAAGGCAACGGCGAAGACAGAACTTACTGAATTAGAAACAGAGAAAGAAGTAGATTTAGCGGATGAGCAGAGCGAGAAAGTGAAAGTGGATTTATCGCTTGAAGGCAAGTATGTAAGCATTTCTTCTGATGAAAGTGATGCAACTGTATTTGTGAACGGGAAAAAACGTGGAAAATTAAGTTATGGAAGTTATAAACTTGGCCCTGTATCCACAGATGAAACAGTAGAAGTACATTTAGAGAAAACTACTGATTTTGGTGTGATGAAATCTGAAAGTATTAAAATTGGAGACCAAAGCACGTATTACTTAAAATTCCCGAAAGAAACATCAAATTCAGCAGTGGGCGAATTTGTAAGAAATCACATTTATGATAACGTACGTGCAATTTCATTAAATGATTTTAGTTTAATTGAAAATAATTATGATAAGAGCGGGAAATCGTATAAGGAAGACCGTGATTATATACAGTATTTACACAAAAAAGGAATTACAGAAGACTTATTAACGATGGAAGTTCGTAATGTAGAGCGTCAAAGTGATACGAAATATAAAGTAACGACATATGAAGAGTATCATATTCGTTACGGTGATGGATCTGTGAAGTTCAAAAGTTTTAATAACGAACATATTGTAACTGTGAATGGAAATGGAAAGATGTTGTATTATTCTCTTGGTGCAAATAATACGTTGAAATCAGAGGATGTATCTGGTCCAACTCGTTAATATGAGAGAGGCTGTTCAATATTTGAACAGCCTCTTTTTTGTAGCTAAATCGATATTTTGTGTCAAACCGTTGATATATCGTAAGTTATGATAGATATAATTGAAAAATCGTTGATATATTGCGATTTATGATAGATATATTCGGAAAATCGTTGATATATTTTTCTTAAATTGTGTTCACGAAGGGAAAATAAAAAGGATATCACTTAGCCGAAAAATCCGGCGAGGTGATATCCTTTTTTTACAATTATGAGTGCGTTTCCTTTAATATCGCTTGTACATACGGATCATGTAGTATTTGTTCTATAATTGGTAACATGTTTTGTTCAAATGGAATGTCGATAGGAAATGGCTTTTGAGAACCTGGTTTTATTCCATATTGCACAATTTTGTAATGTGTATTGTTTTCAGACTTGAGCACAATTAACTTATAGCGATTATCATCGCCAGCGAGTGAGAAATCAATAGAAGTAGCGTTATATGTTACTTCATCTTTATATATGTACGGTTTTGGCGTACCAATCCAGTCTACTTTTGCTTGTACATTCATGGGCATAGCCTCCTTATATGTATTATAAATAAATAAAAGCCAGCTCTCAATAAAGAGAACCGGCTTGTAATTTAGCAGTCATTGGTTATTTTAAAATTTTCACTTTAACAGTTTTGCGTCCCCATTTTTGAGCAGCACTATCTGATCCAAGTAAGATATCGATACGGTTACCTTTAATTGCACCACCAGTATCTCCAGCGATAGCTTCTCCGTAACCTTCTACCCATACTTTAGATCCTAATGGGATTACTTTCGGGTCAACAGCGATCATTTTCATGTTTGGATTCGCAGTTAAATCATGACCCATTGCAGTTAATACACGGCCGCCATATGTGCCACCGTTTTCGCTCGGGTGAGCTGTATATGCTGTAGCTACAACTGTTAACTCACGACCACCAGATGGTTCGCTAGTTTCAGCAGCTTTCACAGCAGGCTTAGCAGCTGGTTTTGCTTGTGCTGCAGGTGCTTGAGCCTTAGCTGGTGCTTCAGCTTTAGCAGGAACAGCCGTTTCTTGTTTCTCAATTACAGGTGCTGTACCTGTTAAGAAAGGAACGTGAACGTAAGCTGTTTTCCCGTTATATTCAAATTGTAACCACTCATTTTGTACTTGGTTCGTTGTTTCGATTACATCGTCTTTCTTCAACTTTCCAAGGATTTCTGAGTTTGTGTTCGCTTCAGCACGTACGTTTAATACGTTAGCTGTTACGTAGTAGATGCTTTTTGTGAACTCTGCACTTACGAATGCGTCTTTACCGTCTAAAGTAACTTTTGACCATCCGTTCTCTGTATTTTGAACATCTATCTTATTACCGTTTAGTAATTTACCGACAACTTTTGATTCCGTAGTAGGGTTTTCGCGTACGTTTAGTACGTCTGTTGTTACAACAGTTTCTGCATTAGCAGATGATGTGAAAATCCCAAGACCAAAAACTGCTGCTGTTGCTATACCAATTAATTTTTTCATGATAGCCTCCATTGCGTTTGTTTTCGTGTCCTCATTATAGCAACAGATTTTTTCGGATTTAGGGAAAACACACAATTACAAACCATTCGTAATAAGTCGTTAACATCCTGTAATATAACAAAAAATATAGGAAAGCGTTTTTCATTCTATATGACTCATAGGTTTCTAGTTATATTCAAAATATTTAATACAACATGTTTTTTTCGATGCAAATAAGAATATTACAGGAATGTTACATGATGTTTACTAAACGATTACATTCCTTGAGTATTTTACCGTTTTATGGGTAATATAGTTATATAAACATAAACATTTTGTTTGTGAAGCTATAAACACGTGCTATATACTAGCAAAAAAACCGCATAATTGTTACAAAACGAAAGGGTTGCAAGGAAGAACTTTGCCCTTTTTTACATATGTAACACATCCTTTTTTAGGAAAATACATTCCTATCCGCGTTTTTCTCACACAATTTGACAGCAGTATTTCTAACTTGTAGCTCTTGCAGAGTGAAAAGGTTATACGAAAGGTAAGGCTGTCCATAAGAATTCGAATTGGTGAAGGTGAAAGTAAGAAAATCACCGCAAAATTATAGTTTTCTATCCGATTTTACATATCGGAATTTATGTTATTTACAAAAACGAAACCTACGAAGGGGGATTTGATGAGGAAACTGACAAAAACATTCATCGTTTCATTAACATTATGTATTGCATTTACAATTTGGGGGATTATTCCCGAATCTATTATTGGAAAAGGTAGCTTAGGAAATGTAACAACCGCAATTCAAACTGCATTAGTTAGTAAGTTTGGGTGGTTTTATATTATTTCCGTTTCTATTATTTTAGGTGTATCTATCTTTTTAATTGTTTCGAAATACGGTTCTATTCGCTTAGGTAAAGATGATGACGAACCTGATTATAGTTATATGACATGGTTTGCTATGTTATTTAGTGCTGGTATGGGTATCGGCTTAGTTTTCTGGGGCGTTGCCGAACCATTAAACCATTTATACGCACCTCCGTTTGGAGAAGGTGCAACTGAGGAAAGTGCACGCCTTGCACTGCGTTTTTCATTTTTCCATTGGGGATTACATCCTTGGGGACTATATGCGTTTGTAGCGTTATGTATTGCTTATTTTACCTTTAGAAAAGGAAAAGCGAGTACGATTAGTGCAACAGTAGGTCCGCTATTTAAGGGCGGGGAACACGGGCGTATTGCTCATTCATTTGATGTGTTAGCTGTTTTCGCGACTGTGTTTGGTGTTGCAACATCATTAGGTCTTGGCGCAAAACAAATTGCAGGTGGTGTTAGCTATTTAACATCTATCCCGAACTCCTTAACGACACAGTTGGTTATTATTGCAATCGTAACAGTTCTTTTCATGTTATCTGCACAAACAGGTCTTGATAAAGGAATTAAATATTTAAGTAATACGAACATTATTTTTGCATTTGCACTTATGATCATTGTATTATTTGCAGGTCCAACAAACTTTATTATGAATTACTTCACTTCAACAATAGGTTCTTATATTCAAGAATTGCCAAGTATGAGTTTCCGTTTAAGTCCATTGGATGAAGGCGGAAATCAATGGATTCAGTCATGGACAATTTTCTATTGGGCATGGTGGATTGCGTGGTCACCGTTCGTAGGTACGTTTATTGCTCGTGTTTCACGAGGTCGTACAATTCGTGAGTTTGTTATCGGTGTGTTACTTGTACCGACCGTAATAGGTGCACTTTGGTTCTCAGTTTTCGGCGGGACTGGTATTCACATGGAGCTGTTTAGTGATGCACATGTCTTTGAAAAAATTAAAGAGATGGGAACAGAAGTAGGGTTATTCGCTATGTTTGATCAAATGGGAAGCTTTGGATCAGCTTTATCTGTTTTAGCGATTCTTCTTATTTCTACATTCTTTATTACATCTGCAGACTCTGCAACATTCGTTTTAGGGATGTTAACGACACATGGTAGTTTAAACCCACCAAATCGTATTAAAATGATTTGGGGTATCGTTCTAGCCGCGATAGCTTCAACCTTATTATATATTGGCGGATTAGAAGCATTACAAACAGCAGCTATCATTGCAGCATTCCCATTCGTCTTTGTTATTTTCTTTATGATGGCAGCATTATTTAAAGAGTTACAAAAAGAAGGACGTATGAAGCGGCATTAATAATAGAAGGAAAAGAGCTGATTTTATATCAGCTCTTTTTTAATCCCTCTATTTGTTGGGCTGCCTGTAAAAGTCCGATTGGTGAGTGCTGATTAAAGTTTCACTTTATATAGAAGGAATTTGAAATACGGGTAAGGGAAATAAAATACTTTATCATATAAGTAGTATGCCCTTTATATGAAGAAAAAACGATAAGTTTCGACAACATTCGATACCTTACGAATTCTATTCGTATTTTTGTCAAAAATATGTCGGAAATGTGTTGTCACTTTTATGTATATGTGCTATATTATTTCCTGTAAGCGATTTCAAATAGTTTTAAAGCGCATTCAAGGGGGACATCTAGAATAATGAAACGTTACGAAAGAAAGTGGAAGCATATTTGTTTGAAACGTGTGGCACATCGTAGTGTCCAAGAAAGCACGGAACCTAAGACTGAAACGCGCAAAGAACAGCAAGAGAAGCAATTGGTTCTACAAAAATAGCAATCACTTTTTCGTATATAAATGAAGGTCGATCGTTCGTTGGGGGATGGACGTGAAATTACTTTCAGCTAAGGGGTATTGTCTGATATATAATTTATACGGCAATAAATAAGCACAGAGCATACGGCGCTCTGTGCTTATTTTTATTATTTATCTTTTTTGAATCGAACTGTCTTATCCCAGCCAATGACTTGTTTCTTACTCTTTGCACGTAAGTATAAGATTAAGCTACGAATAAATAAGTACGTAAAGAGCTGTGCGTACGTAAAGTACATAATAACGCTAATAAAAATATTAGTCGGTGTAAAGGTTCGCTCGACACTCTGGGCACTAAATAATTGAGAAACATATGTAATATATGCGACATACCACATAAATAGTAGAGGAATGCTATATTGAATTTGGAATATCCCGAGTAGCCCAATTACAAACCAAACGTTCGAAATGATTAGGAATAGCCAAAATACAACATACACTAGAACTTGTTGTAAGGAATGAACGAGCAGTTTTCCTTTAAAGAAGCTTAATGACGAGAACATTTTTTCTAAAATGTATAAATTCCCTTGGAGCCAACGTGTACGTTGTTTAATAAGGATTTTTAAATGCTCTGGTTCTTGTTCCCAAGTAACTGATTCTGGGACGATTGGTAAGAGATAACCTTTTTGTGTAATTCGTAATGTTAATTCAGCATCTTCTGCAATTGCATAAGGGTCATAGCCACCAAGCTCTTCTAGTGCGGAGCGACGAAGAAGCATGTTTGTTCCTGTCAGTGAGCCCGTTTGGAATAGTAACCAGCGTCCAGATTGCATAAGGAGCTGGAAGATTTGAAATTCTAGTGAAATCATTCGCGTCAGCCAGTTTCTTTTTTCGTTTACTGTACGAACATGTCCAACAGCTCCAACAGCATCTTCAGTTGTTTCAGCGTGCTCTACAAGCATTCGCAGTGCGTGTGGTTCAGGCTGGTTATCTGCATCGTAAACACAGAAGTATTCACCATCTGAAATACTAAGGCCGTAGTTTAATACGCGTGATTTACCCTTCGGTTCACCGGACGGAACACGAATGTGACGAATGTGGGCATAAGCTTTTTCGAAATCATCGCCGATTTCAGGTGTTTCATCTTGAGAGTTATCATTTAATAAATAAATGGTTAGCTTTCCTGGATATTCAATCTTCGCCATTGCCTCTAAAGTATCTTTAATAACGACCCCTTCATTATGAGCAGGTATGAAAATATCGACGCTCGGATAATGTTCTAGCGTACGATCTTTTCGTTTACTATTTCGATGGATTAAGCCCGCGATTGTTAAGAAAGAGTAGTAAACGAGTAAGCCAGAGAATAGAAAGGCCGTAAAAATAAGTACATATTTAATTGAAAATGTGATACTGATCCAAAAAACGAGTACGCAAAACAGAAGAAATAAAAGAAGTATAACGAGAGTCATCATAACAATGTCTGTCCTTTGTTTCCAATTTGCTCGCGTGAAATTTTTATATCTCGGATTGCTTCAGCTGCAAGCCATTGCTCCATTTTTGGCTTTAGGCGGTTCATTACAATGTCAGCACCAGCTTCATTTGTGTTTTGTAATAAAATAACTAGTGTATTATTATCATATTCAGCAGCAAGGTCAAAATCATTCCTTACCGTTTCAACTAATAAGGAAGCTACACGGTCCATAACACTTTCCTTCGTATATTTACTAAAGGAAGTGAAATCAAAGTAAACAATAAAGCCTGTTTCATTACGACGATTCATTGCAGTCGTTAATAAAGCTTGGCGTCTCTCGAATTCTTGTCTTGTTAGTAATTTTGATTCTCCAATATATTGTTCCAACGTTCTCACACGCTCAGTTAAAGTTTTATTTTCATGAATAACTTTTTTCAATAGGTGAGTTGTTATGTATACAATGAAGAAGTTAGCTGCCATCAGGAAGTGGGTAATGATATATTGCCATTGATCTGATGTACTCCATAAATGAAGCCATGCTTCATAAAACAAATAAAATACGGAAATAATGGTTCCTAGTATGAAGAAAATAAATGCTGTTTTGTCAGCTAAAAATAAGAATAGTACATTTACGATTACGTATATTATTGTAAAAATGAGCGCATGCTCATAATTCGTCATATGTACAGTAGTAAAATAAAATACAATTTGTAGAATCCACATAGAGAGGATTTTATAGAACTTATCTTTCACAAAGCTTTCCTCCTTAAAGCTATTTCATCCATAGATACTTGTAGTATGCACAATTATTAAGAAATTGACCATTTCGTTAAATTCTTTTGAAGGGCAACAACAAGTAGCCTTTCTATTTTCATCAGAAAAATAAAAAGACCTAAACATTATTGTATCATAATGTTCTTATATTTGGGATAAAGTGATTAGTAGATACATAAAAGACGTTTGGATTGCATGAAAAAAGTCTTCTCTTGGAGAAAGAGAAGACTCTATATAAGTTTATAGGAACATCATACCTGCAACTGCTGCGTTTAAGAAGTTCGCTAGTGTACCAGCGATAACTGCTTTAATCCCTAATTGTGCAATTTGTTTACGGCGAGTAGGAGCTAGCGTTCCTGTTACACCTAACTGAATTGCGATAGAAGAGAAGTTTGCGAATCCACAGATTGCGAATGTTAAAATTAGATTTGTTTTTGCAGAGAACTCTGCCATGTGTGGTCCTAAGTTTGCGTATGCAACGAATTCGTTAATTGCAAGTTTTTGACCGATAAAGCTTGCTGCTTGTACAGCTTCACCTGGAGAAACACCGATTAAGATTGCAAATGGTGATAATAAGTAACCGAAGATTAAATCAAGGCTAAGTTTAATATCGAACCAAGAACCAACCCATCCTAATAATCCATTTAATAAAGCGATTAATGCGATGAAAGCCATTAACATTGCTGCTACGTTAATAACAAGTTGCATACCTTCAGATGCACCGCGTGCAGCTGCATCGATAACGTTTGCATCTTCACGTTCTGTAGAAAGTTCAACGTTATTATCTACTTTTTCTGTCTCTGGCATGATTAGTTTTGCAATTAATAAGCTTGATGGAGCTGCCATAATTGCAGCTGCTAATAAGTGCTCTAACGGAATACCCATTGCTGCATAGCCGACAAGAACAGATCCAGCAACAGCTGTCATACCGCTTACCATAATAGTGAAGAATTCACTATTTGTTAAGCGTGCTAAGTAAGGTTTAATTAAAATTGGAGCTTCAGTTTGTCCTAAAAATACAGTCGTTACTGAGTTTAAGCTTTCTGCTTTAGAAGTGCCAAGAAGTTTACTTAATGCACCACCAACGACGCTAACAAATTTCTGCATAATACCGAAATGATATAAGATTGCTACTAATGAACTAATAAATACGATTGGAAGTAGTGCTTGAATAACGAAGATAAATCCCCAAGGGCCTTTTGCGTTGACTAAATCCCCAGCAACGAACCTAATTCCCTCGTAAGAAAAATTAATTAATCCTTGAACACCATCAGCAGCGTGTTTTAAACCTGCTTTACCAGCATCCCATCGTAACACGATAAATGAAAATGACATTTGTAATGCTAGCGCAATTAAAATTGTGCGCCAATTAACAGCTTTGCGGTTGGAAGATAGTAAGAAAGCAATTGCTAATACTCCAATCACGCCGCCAATTCCCCATAAAAGATTCATGCAGTGTATGCTCCTTCCTCATAGTAAAAAAGTGTATAAACCAGTTGTCTATACTTTTGCGAATATACATCTTAAGTAACTTATCATAATGGACATCGGAGGTCAAACGTCTAACGAAAAGTTTAAATAAAAAGAAAATTCTTCAAAAAAACACATATGAAATGAATGGACATGAAATAGGTTATGTTTTTTATGAGAATATATACATTATGATAACGTTATGGATTATTTTTGCAGAATAAAGTGTATGAAATGGAAGAATGGATACATTATTTTTATAGAGAGAAGGTAGGAGAAAGGGAGTAATATGTTGAACTCATAGCAAAAAGCCTTCTAGTAAACTAGAAGGCTTGGAAACTATTAATTAAGGTGCTTTCGTGTATCCTAAGAAGTGGCTCTTCCAATAAGAGTTACTTAATGAAGCGATTGCTACACCTTTATCTCCAGCTTGGATAAATGATCCGCCCCCAAGGTAAATACCCATGTGAGAAGGACCTGATTTATAAGTGTTTTGGAAATAAATTAAGTCACCTGGTTGTGGATTTGAAGTTTGTGGTAGGCTACTCCAATATCCTGCAACACTTTGACGGCTAATGTTATGACCAAATTTCTTAAATACGTGGTAGATGTAGCCACTGCAGTCTACGCCGTTAGCAGAAGTTCCGCCCCAAACGTATGGTACACCTTGCATTGATTTTGCATATGCAAGTACGGAAGAACTGTCGCCACTATTATTGCCTGTATTATTATTGTTGTTATTGTTTTGATTGTTATTTTGGTTATTGTTAGGCTTATTATCTACTGCGCCTCCAACTGGTGTTTTAGATAGGTAACGTGTTCCGATATAACCAGCTTGACCGTTGTAGTTAATTTTGCTCCATCCAGAGTTTTCAGAGATTACTTGAACCTTCTGACCTTGTGGAAGTGCGCCTATGATTCTATAATTTGTACCTTCGCCGCTACGTACATTTAGTGCAGAAGCATTAATGTAGTAGTCGCCAATTGCACCTTGGTTAGGTTGTTCAGGTTGTTTTGGTTGCTCAGGAGTAGTGCCACCTTTAACGAATTTTACAAATTCGCTACTAACAAAGCCTGTTTTTCCTTGGTAATTTACTTTAAACCAACCGTTTTCAGATCCAACTACGTTTAATGTTGTACCGTTTAAAACGCCACCAATTACACTATGGTAAGCGGCAGGGCCTGTACGAACACGTAAAGATGTAGCGTTAACTACGTAAGAACCGCCAGTTTGAATAGTTCCATTATTATTGTTTTGCTCTTGTTTGTTGCCTTCTGTAACGTTTTCGTTAGAGCCGCCTTTTGTTACGTAGTCTTTGCTTATATAAGCAGTTTGTCCTGCGTAATTGATTTTGAACCAATCTTGAACTTCGCCAACAACTTGTACTACTTGTCCTTTTGTAACAGAACCTACAGTTGTGTGAGAAGTACTAGGACCTGTACGAACACGAAGGGAAGATACATTTACTGTATAGTTTCCGCTTGCTGGTTTTACTTCTTGGTTGTTATTATTCGTGTTGTTGTTTGAAGAACCCGCATTAGAAGAAACGCCAGATACGAATTCGCCACTTACATAACCTACTTGTCCATTATGGTTAATTTTCACCCAACCATTTTCTTGTCCAATTACGTTTAAAGTTTGTCCTGCATATACACGTCCAGAAACAGAACTAGAAGTGTTAGGAGCTGTACGTACACGTAATACATCAGCAGTAACTTTATTGTTTCCACCTGTGCTTACATTGTTGTTTGTTGCTCCACTTTTTGATACAAATTCGCCACTAACAAAGCCTGTTTTTCCGTTAATGTTAATTTTGAACCAACCATTTTCTTCGCCAATCACGTTTAGTGATTGACCGTTATAAACGCGTGAGATGATGTCGTGAGAAGAGCTTGATCCCGCACGAACATGTAATACGCTCGCGTTTACCGTATAAGATGAGTTGTTTGATGCAGAAGCTTGGACAGTTGTAGCAGCTTTTTGTGTATTTTGTTCAGGTGCAGCTTGAACACTATCAAGTGTAGGTGCTGCTCCTCCTGCTACAGACACTGCCGCAAGACCGGCAAGATACTTTTTCATAATTTGTCGATTCCTTTCTGTCTGTAATGTAGTGAAGAAATATTTACCAACTGTTAAAAATTCTAAAGAGCATGTCGATTACTGTCAAGACTTATATAGGAATCTGAATATGACAAAAAGATTACAAGAAAAAAATCAAGGCATAAAATTCCACCTTGATTTCCATTTAAATGCATATATTGAATATGAAAGGACAGAAATTATTAGTGTTTAAGAAGATGACATATTGGATTGTAACAAGATTTTATTAAAAGATTTTTGCAGTTTTTTGGTGATAGGTCCAACTTGCCCATCTTGAATTGCGGTTCCATCAAGGTGGGTCATTGGTAAAATTTCAATCGTTGTGCCTGTGAAAAAGCATTCATCTGCTTGATAAACGTCACGAACGCTGAAAAGTTCTTCCTGTACAGGTATGTGAAGAGTATTCGCTAAAGAAAGGACATATTGACGAATAATGCCATTTAAAATAAGGTGATTGGCTGGATGTGTGTAAAGAGTTCCGTTTTTAATTAAAAAGAAGTTGGAATGGCTTCCTTCCGTTACAATACCATTCCTTACGAGAAGTGCCTCTTTACAGCCTTTCCGTTCAGCTTTCGTAGCAGCTAGTACGTTTGGTAATAAATTTAATGATTTAATGTCACAGCGTAGCCATCGAGTATCGGGTTCTGATATAGCGCGTATACCATATTCGATCCATAACGCTGGTCTTTCTTTTTTTGTAATATAGGCATAAATCGTCGGAGGGTTGTCATATGAAAATATATGTGTGCGAGCTTGTACACCGCGAGATACTTGCAAATAAATTGTGCCATCTTCGTGGAAATGGTTTCTTTCAATTAATTTGTAAAGTAAAGTGATGAGTTCAGCTTTTGAGAAAGGGAGCGATAATTCTATTTCTTCCATGGATCGATATAATCTCGTTATGTGCGGATCTAATAAGTGAAAGTTTCCTTTATATAGGCGAATAACCTCGTAGACACCATCTCCGAACTGCGAACCTCTCTCTTCAAGTTCTATGTACGTTTGTTGTTTTGTTGTATCAATAACTTCATCATTCCAAAGTACAAATTTTTCGTATGCCAATTTCCGTCCCATCCTTTCGTAAGTACGTAAGTAACGTGAAACTTTCATTCATGCGAGATAAGAATCACTATAGTAATTTTTATGTAAGTAATTCTCTACATATGCCCGTAAATGCCTGATTGGTGAGGGCTGATTAAAGTTTCACTTTACAGCATTTTGTATATACAAATTCGAAAATAAGAAATGAGAATCCTGCTTTTAAATAAAAAAAAGCAACATTCTTATGGAATGCTGCACAAGGAGGGTAGCTATCTTTCATAGGGACATTGTCTCGTTGAATGCTTTGTGTATGGAAACAAAACATGTTGAAAGACAATTATAAGAAAGTAGAAACAAAAGATTTACACATTTCTTTAAGGGATCTTACGAAAGATGAGAGATAAGAAATATGTAGAACCTTGTTTACATATTTTATTATAGAGATTCTTCATTAACACTATGTGAATATTTGGTAAAGGTTATGTAATTTTAAAGTTAATGAATATAAGTAGTTGTATGGAAGAAAATAAAAAAAGAGGCTGAGATTACTCAGCGCTCTTCTTTTCTTCTTTAATAGCTGTTTTTACTTCACCAGTTTTAATCTTATTACTTTCAGAGAAGCGAAGTAAGTCACCTTCAATGATTTTATCAGACATGTTCAATTCATTTTGGGCACGATCAATTAGTGGTTGAGATTCTTCTTTCGGTAATTGTACTACTTCGCCAGTAGCACGGTCGTAGAATGTACTGTTTGTGTACATGTATTTATCTGTAACGAAGCTACCGTCACGAAGAACAACAAATCCTTTATTATCAGGTGAGAATACATCATGACCGAATCGAACGTCATTCGTAGAATCTACACCAAGTAAGTTTAGAATAGTTGGTTTAATATCAATTTCACCAGTTGGTTTCGAAATTGTTTTACCTTCTTTTTGACCTGGAACGTGAATAAACATCGGTGTTTTTTGTAAGTTCATATGGTCAAATGCAGTGATTTCTTCTTTTCCTAAGAACTGTGCCATTGCACGGTTATGGTTTTCAGAAATACCGTAGTGGTCACCGTAGAATACGATTACGGAGTTGTCGTAAATACCTTCTGCTTTTAGACGCTCAATAAAGTGTTTCATTGCTTCGTCTAAGTAACGAGCAGTTACCATGTAACGGTCAAATACGCCATCACCAGAATTATATTCGTCGATTAATTTTGTACTGTCATCGTAAGTGAATGGGTAATGGTTCGTTAAAGTAAGGAAGCGAGTATAGAATGGTTGCTTCACTTCTTTCAACATATCAATAGATTGATCGAAGTATTCGATATCTTTTAATCCCCAGTTTAATTTTGTTTCCGGCGTAATCTTGTAATCAAGCTCGTTGTAGTAACGATCATAACCAAGTGCTGGATACATAATGTTACGGTTCCAGAATGTTGCGTTGTTTGCGTGGAATACCGACGTGTGATACCCTTGCTGACGTAAAATTTCTGGAGTTGCTGTATATTCATTGTTACCGTGTGTGAAGAATACAGCACCGCGGTCTAGTGGATATAAAGAAGTATCTACTAGGAATTCAGCATCAGATGTTTTACCTTGCCCAGTTTGATGGAAGAAGTTATCAAAGTAATAACTTTCTTTCGTAAATTGGTTTAAGAATGGTGTAACTTCTTGTCCGTTAACTGTTGCGCCAATTAAGAATGTTTGTAATGACTCAAGAGAGACAACAATTACGTTTTTCCCTTTTGCAGTACCGAACATATTTGGATCTGGTTTACTTTGTGTTGTTTTCACGTAGTTTTCTGTTTCTTGTAATTTACTACCGTCAGCGAATGCTTTTTGTGAACTTGATTTCGCTTGTAAGCCAAGATCGTATACTTGGTGTACATATAATCCTAAGTTTTTAACAAGCATAACGCGGTCGAATGAACGTGTTAATAGTTCTGGACGTTCAGCTTCTGCAAGCCCTAAGTTTGCGAAGAAAATAGCAACTGTTGATACGAAGTATAGAGAACGCATCGGGCGTGCTACACGCTCTGTAGGTGCAAAGTTTTTCATTTTCTTCAACAGAACGAAGAATATGATAATGTCTGCAAATGCAAGAATAATTTTGTAGTTAAATAATTCTTTCACACTAGAACCTAAACTTCCGAAGTTAGATGTTTGTCCGAGTACTGGTAAAGTAACGAAGTCATTGTAGAATCCGTAGAACATTACGTTACCAACAAGAACGATTGTTAAGATAAAATTAATTCCTAGTGCTATATAGTTACGTTTTTTCCCTTTTGCAAATAATGCAAGACCAACAAGCAGTAATGATGCTGCTAATGGGCTAAGGAATAAAATGAATTCTTGCATGAAAGATTCAAGTTTTAAATCAAAGCTTGTGCGTGTAATAATGTAAGTTTTCAGCCATAAGGCTAAAGCTACGAATACAGTGAAACGCACATTTTGAAATTGTGATTTCAAGGTTTCTTTCATTCATTTCCACCCTTTCTCTATCAGGCTTGGTCGATTTTGGAGCGAAAAATGCTAAAATAAAAAATACATAGTTTTCTTGGCCATAATTAAAGGTTCTATATTCACCCATATACGACTATAACTATGCATACCCTTTTGGTTTCTTTTGTTGCTCATAAGCATAACGTCATTTCTGTATTATACAACAAAATTCATTTCTGAGAAACACTATAACATTTTACATTTTTTGTATAAGATTTGTCACTACCAGAGAAAACTTTAACATTCGTTTATATGTCCGTCAACTAGAAAATATAACAAAGATAGAGCAGAATGTTAAGTAGAAGTGAAAATTTTCTTTGTTGAGAAATAAGAAATGAAGATGGGTAAGGGTTATCTAGAAATCTATTATATGAAGGAAATCGTGTAAAAATTAACGAACACTTGTTCTTTTTCGGTTTGTTTGTTACAATGAAAGTTCATTGATAGGTTTTGTGTAATTTCCATGAACTTTTACTGATAACATATTGTAGCTTATTTCTTTTTAAAAATAGGGAGGCTTTTTCATGAAACAAAAATTTTCAGTTGAAGCGTTTTGGAAGAAAGTAAAACGTGTTGCAAAGCAAGCAGGGCAGTCGGTCATTTATACAAGTTTATTACTGTTTTACGTTTTGCAAAGACCCGATGTTCCAAAACGAGTGAAAATTATTGTAATTGGAGCACTTGCTTATTTTATTGCACCGATTGATGCGATTCCAGATTTCATTGCTGGAATTGGCTATACGGATGATTTAGGGGCGTTAACGGCCGCACTAATACAGGTGTCGTTATACGTCAATGAAGATGTGAAAGATAAGGCACGAGTGAAGTTGGCAGAATGGTTTGGTTCGGATATAGACACAGCATTTATCGATCAGAAATTAGGTCAATAGGTGAAACCTGTCATAAGGTGACAGGACGAACGTAAGCGAGGAAGTGCATTATGCCATCAGGAAGAACGCATACGAAAATAAACTTAATATCCCTTCCGGTTGTTTTGTTTTTGCTCTTTTCGTATGGATTAACAAATTTTGATTTTTTATTAACTTTTGCAATTGGTTTTTTAGTAGGTACTTCATTTTTAACACCAGATTTAGATACGTACAGTAATGCTTATAACAAATGGGGTTTCTTACGTATATTTTGGTATCCTTATAAGAAAGTAATGCCACATCGATCTTTCTTTACGCATACGATTATACTTGGTGATGTGATTCGTATTGCGTACATGTTAATCGTCTTTTCTCCATTTTTATTCCTATTAAATGTAATCGCACTGGATGGTAATTTAATAGAAATTGCGAAGAAACATGAGGTTGAAATTGTAACGTTCTTAATGGGAATTGTTGTGGCAAGTACGCTTCACATTATAGCGGATAAAGTGAATACGCGCCGAAAGAAAATGATGAGAAAAAAGAAGAAACGCAGAAGATAAAGTGAACGAATCGGGAAAAGGACCCTTGCAATTTGCAAGGGTCCTTTTTTAAACAAACGTTTGTTTAAAATTAAGCTTTCAGTACTTTAATTCCTTTTACAATGTTCCAGATGAAGTAGTATAAGCTGATGATTCCGCAAATAGCTAAGACAATCATTGATCCAATTCCAAGTGTTATATCTGCTTGGTCAGATCCCATGCCCATAATTCCTAAAATGACTACGCCGATAAATGTAGCGATACTTGGAATGATGTGTGTCCATAGAGCACGTTTTGCATGTGGCTTTGTTTCAGCGTCCCCCACAATCCAAACGATAATTGGGAATAAGATAGGGGCAAATAGTACACTAAAGTACGATAAAGCAGCTAATATTTTGTTTCCATTCATATATATCACCTCATAAATAATGTCCGTTGTTATACTATTATTATGCAATAATTTTTGCAAGCTTTCTATCGATGAACATTACAGGAACATGACGATTTTGTAAGATTTTTTTGTTAAATGATAAAATTTTCAAAAAAATCTTTTTTAATGGAAATTGTTATGGTACAGTATAAATGAAAGTTGTTGAAAACGTTTTCTTAAACGTTTTTTTATTTTAGGCTTAAAGGTATGATGACCTGATAGTCTATTGATGAGGTTATTCTATTTAAAAGGGGATTCTTTAGGGGGAGAGAACAATGAACACATGGACACAAGTTTATGATCCGTTCGGTAATATTTGGATTTCAGCAGCAGTCGCACTTATTCCGATTATCTTTTTTTTCTTAGCTTTAGCGATTTTTCGCATGAAGGGGTATGTGGCAGGATTTATTACAGTTGTACTTACAGTTTTAGTAGCGTTATTCGCTTATAAAATGCCTTTCACGATGGCAATGGCAGCAACCGGGTACGGTTTTTTGTACGGGTTATGGCCGATTGCTTGGATTATCATTATGTCGGTATTTTTATATAAAATTTCTGTGAAAACAGGTCAATTCGATGTGATTCGTGCATCGGTATTATCGATTACGAATGATCATCGTCTACTCGTTATTTTAATTGGATTTTCATTTGGAGCATTTTTAGAAGGAGCGGCAGGATTTGGAGCACCAGTAGCGATTACAGCAGCGCTTCTTGCGGGTCTTGGGTTAAATCCTTTATACGCAGCAGGTCTTTGTTTGATTGCAAATACTGCACCAGTGGCGTTCGGAGCGATGGGAATTCCGATTACAGTTGCTGGACAAGTGACAGGTATTGATCCACATAAAATTGGACAAATGGCTGGACATCAATTACCGTTCCTATCATTATTTGTTCCATTCTTCATCGTATTTTTAATGGATGGATTTA
Source organism: Bacillus sp. FG16 (assembly GCF_057809515.1). Taxonomy (NCBI): domain Bacteria; kingdom Bacillati; phylum Bacillota; class Bacilli; order Caryophanales; family Bacillaceae; genus Bacillus; species Bacillus sp. FG16. The sequence goes on along the minus strand of NZ_JBMDKC010000018.1, from coordinate 48,433 downwards.
AAGGGATAAGACAAACGTGGCCTGCATTACTTGTAGCGGGTAGTTCATTTGCGATTACGCAGTTCATTACAGCGACATTTTTAGGGCCAGAACTTCCGGATATTACATCGGCACTTGTAAGTTTAATTAGTTTAGCGCTGTTCTTAAAAGTTTGGCAGCCGAAAGAAATTTATCAATCCGGGCAAGCAAATAGTGAAGTAGCAGCAACAACGACAGCAGCATCGATGCCGAAATTAACGTTTGGAAAAGTAGTAAAAGCATGGTCTCCATTTATCGTATTAACGGTTATGGTAGTCATTTGGAGCCAAAGTTTCTTTAAGGCATTATTCGCTCCAGGAGGGGCTTTAGCAAGTCTTGTATTTAAGTTTGAAATTCCAGGTCTGCATAATCTAGTAATGAAAGCAGAACCAATTGTAAATAAACCAACGCCTTACGAGGCAATTCTGAAGTTCGATGTATTATCGGCAACTGGAACAGCGATTTTAATTGCTTGTATCATTTCCATGTTTATTTTGAAAATGAATGTAAAAGATGCAGTAGTGACATTTAAAGAAACGTTAAACGAATTAAAAATGCCAATTCTATCTATCGGATTCGTACTAGGATTTGCATTTATCGCAAACTATTCTGGTCTATCTTCTACGTTAGCGTTAGCATTAGCCGGAACTGGCGGACTATTCCCGTTCTTCTCACCATTCTTAGGCTGGATTGGCGTATTCCTAACAGGGTCTGATACGTCTGCGAATGCACTGTTCTCAAATTTACAAGCCATTACAGCGCAGCAAGTCGGCGTATCTGAAGTGCTTCTCGTTGCAGCAAATACAACAGGCGGTGTAACAGGGAAAATGATTTCCCCGCAGTCGATTGCGATCGCTTGTGCAGCAGTTGGTCTTGCTGGAAAAGAATCGGATTTGTTCCGTTTTACAGTGAAGCATAGTTTGTTCTTCGTAATTATTGTTGGTATTATGACTTATGTTCAGGCTTATTATTTAACGTGGATGATTCCATAAACAACAAAAGAAATAAACTAGGGGTGCCTAACGTATGCGTAGGCTGAGAGAGAAGCGCGTGAACTTCTTAACCCCTTTGGACCTAATCTGGCTCGTACCAGCGTAGGGAAGTTAACGGCTTTACATAATGATGTCTTTATGAGCCAGGTCCTTATTTTTTTATGGACCTGGCTCTTTTTATGGAAGATGCGCAAATTGGGAATACCGACAGTAGTGGATAGGGTTGTTCAACAAGCAATCAGTCAAGTGCTTGGTTCAATATTTGAAAAACAATTTAGCAAATCTAGTTACGGCTTTAGACAAGGGCTCTTTTATGTTTGTATTTCGGAACTTCATCATATTTCTTTAAATAATAAGCACGGTAAGTAGCTTCACGAAGTTGTACAGAGTTGGCAGCTTCAACCATGTAATAACGAAGATACTGGTTTCCCGTTCGTGTCATGGGTGTTCGTTCCGATTCAAAGTTTCCAGATTGCGATTTTTTCTAGTAAAGACCGGTGTATTTGGCCAATTGTGCTTCGTTCTCAAAGCGTTCAATTTGTCCAACTTCTGCAATGATTCCCGCGGCGTATACGACTCCAATGCCTGGAACACTTGTTAAATATCTCGCTTCTGGAATGGCTTAGAATAAAGCAGTAATGCTTTTTTCTATCTCTTTGATTTGTTTTTTCAATGTTTGAATCAATCGTGCATAAGTGGCTAATACAACGTCCACAGAGTCTTGAACGACCTTACCTAGTCGGTAGGAGTCACGTATGGCTTTCTTGATGGTTTTCGCTAAATCTTCTGGGTCGCTAAAGCGTCCTTTCCCCTTTTTCTGAAGAAGAGTAGCGAGTGCTTCTAGATCCATTTCTGCGATTTCATCCAACGAAAGGGAAACTGAGAGTATTTCCATCATCGTCGCACCAAAAACAGAGGTATTTAACTCTTTCGATAACGTATTACATTTGTAGTAAAGGTTCTTCAGAAAGTGTTGCTTACATTCTGTTTGCTGGTGAACGAGTTGATATCTAGATCGTGTTAAACGTTGAAGGGCAACGTATTTTTCCTCCTTGATAAGAAACTTATTATACCGTCCGATTCGTAAAAAATCGGCAATACGGAAAGCATCTATTTTATCGGTCTTATCTTCTTCAAAGAGTTTTTTATACCGATGGATGGCTTTTGGATTTTGTACGACCACTTCCACGTCTAAAGCCCTCAAATCCTTATCTTCCGTTAGGAACATGGAAGGATGGAAACTATAGACGGAAGTAGATTCCATACCAATGACAATTTTTTTATAGTTGTACAACTGATGAAAATGGAGAACATCCTCCTTAATGGCGTTGGCACCATTCACATCGTTTGAAAGACAAATTTCTTTCAAAACAGTGTCATGACTGTCAAGAAAACATACATCAAGTTTTTCAGAGCTTACATCAATAGCTACGAATAATCTCAAAGAAAGGACCTCCTTTCTTTGAATAGTATTTGGAATGAGCTTGGATACTGTGGGATCTCCCTAGAGTCCAAAACATAGCCACAACCTCGCGTATGAGTATTCAATGATTGCCTTCATCTAAGCTGCCCTCCCCACTATGAGAGGTAAGTGAAGGAAAACGATACAGCTTGTGCGTATGCAGTGCATTTTGGTCTGGGTCACAGTCTTTTAACGTGGTCGAACTACAGGAGGAGTAAGCATATTCCCGAGGGGTCCATTTCCGTACTTCCATTATCTGGGGAAATCCCCCAGTATCCAAGACTAAATTTTACCCATACATCATTTTTTTGATGTAGCTCTTGAAGATAAAAACTATTTAATTTTCAAGGAACAGTTATTAACTTAAAACTTATTATACGAGGAGGGTGTATCATGAAAAAAATATGCTTTGTATTAATTGTCGATGCTGGTATAAATTATGGTTCAATATTTTCTCTACCATTTTTAAGGAATCAGGATGATTTGAAGGAATATTTTTCTAAGTATTATGATGTTTCAATTAATTATATTAGAGATAAAAACTCAGTTGACTATTTGGTAGTTCCCAAACCGTGTCCAGCTTTCGATAATGAAAATAATCTTCCAATAATTGAAGTACCAGCAATCTTATTTATGGAAAAGAATTTTGAAAAAATAAAGACTTATATAGACAATTATTTTTCTAATAACTCATAAAGAAAATAAAAGTACAGTAAAAAGAAGTCCGATAAAAAACGAGTGGTGTAGAATATTTCTATTAATCATTCGTTTTTTATTATATTTACATATATTTTTTAAAAGAGGATTATAGACGTTCTGAAAAAAATTAATTATAACAAGAACGGTGTTCGTGCTACTATCTACGGTTATTTTTTGTACTAAGTCCCCCTTTAACTAACAAGATAACAAAAAATTAACATATTAAGGAAATAATGTTACGATAAATGTAAGAGATTTCTCTTTGAGTTTTAGCTCTGAATAATAAAGATAGTTAAATCACTAAATGGAGGAGCAGGTCAATTTTGTTCCTTGTATAGTAAATTGTTACCTATCTCTATTGCAGGTTGTATGGCAGGTAACAGTAGCAGTTGTAGCGAAATGCAGCAGAGACAAAGGCTCTTTGTCAAACGGGACTGATGAATGTATTTAGCAAGTAAAAAATGGTTCTTTCCGGAGTTAGTTGAAAAGTCTCATTCTCTCCAAAAGTAGAATCTTTGTCCGCAATGTGGAGAATTTGTATCGACCATACATGATTCTTTTAATAAGCTTTAACTTGTTTATGCTCCCTTCGGCAAGACCATTATTATTCTCATAAGTTACCGCATTTCTGACAGCTTCAATATCCCGGGCTAATCCATTCGTAAAGCTCTTAAACTCTTGTATATTAGTATTCTTAATTTTTTTAATACAATGGTCGAGATTCTCAACACTCTTTGTGGTGAAGATGTTTTTAAACTCCCATGTTAAGTTATAAACTATTTTTACAATAGGGTGTTCTTCGTAATTATTGTTGGTATTATGACGTATGTGCAGGCATATTATTTAACGTGGATGATTCCATAAACAACAAAAGAAATAAACTTTGCATTTTTCAGATTATCGTGTATGATGGGAAAGTATTGAAAATTAAATCAGTGATAAACTAGGGGTGCCTAACGTATGCGTAGGCTGAGAGAGAAGCGCGTGAACTTCTTAACCCTTTGGACCTGATCTGGCTCGTACCAGCGTAGGGAAGTTAACGGCTTTACATAATGATGTCTTTATGAGCCAGGTCCTTATTTTTTTATGGACCTGGCTCTTTTTATTTTGGCATGCGCTGGCCATATCTCGTCCTTGTCACGAACAGGGGGGCAACAAAATTTATGAAACAATCTGTTTCAGCTGAGCAAATTGAATTGAAATCGAGTTTACCAGGGAGTAAAAAAGTATATGTGAATGGACCACGAGAAGGTATGAAAGTGCCGATGCGTGAGATTGAACAAAGCGAAACGAATGGCGTTCCAAATCCGCCAATCCGTGTGTATGATACGAGCGGTCCTTATACAGATCCTGCGTATAAGGTCGAGTTGGAAAAAGGTATTCCAACACCGCGCCACTCTTGGATTATGGGGCGTGGTGATGTAGAAGCATACGAAGGGCGCGAAGTGAAACCAGAGGATGACGGTGTGAAAGTGGCTTCGAAGCATACATCTGTTTTCCCGCAAATGGATCGCCAGCCGCTTAGAGCGAAGCAAGGTGCAAACGTTACGCAAATGCACTATGCACGTAATGGCATTATTACGTCTGAGATGGAATATGTTGCGATTCGTGAAGGTGTAGAGCCGGAGTTTGTTCGTAAGGAAATCGCGGAAGGCCGTGCCATTTTACCAGCGAATATTAACCATCCGGAAGCAGAGCCGATGATTATTGGGCGTAACTTCCACGTGAAGGTCAATGCAAATATCGGAAACTCTGCTGTATCTTCTTCTATTGCAGAAGAAGTAGAGAAGATGACGTGGGCAACGCGCTGGGGTGCGGATACGATTATGGATTTATCTACAGGTAAAAACATTCATACGACGCGTGAGTGGATTATTCGTAACGCGCCTGTACCAGTTGGGACTGTACCGATCTATCAAGCGCTGGAAAAAGTAAACGGAATTGCAGAAGATTTAACGTGGGAAGTATATCGTGATACGTTAATTGAGCAAGCTGAGCAAGGCGTGGATTACTTTACGATTCACGCTGGTGTATTGCTTCGTTACATTCCAATCACGGCAAAGCGTACGACAGGTATCGTTTCACGTGGTGGTTCGATTATGGCACAGTGGTGTTTATTCCACCATAAAGAAAACTTCCTATACACTCATTTTGAAGAGATTTGTGAAATTATGAAGCAGTATGATGTTTCGTTCTCTCTCGGAGATGGATTACGTCCAGGTTCGATTGCAGATGCAAATGACGAAGCACAGTTTTCTGAGCTTGAAACACTTGGTGAATTAACCAAAATTGCTTGGAAACATGATGTGCAAGTTATGATCGAAGGACCTGGACACGTACCGATGCACTTAATTAAAGAGAATATGGAGAAAGAACTTGATATTTGTCAGGGCGCGCCGTTTTACACACTTGGGCCACTAACGACAGATATTGCACCAGGTTATGACCATATTACATCGGCAATTGGAGCTGCGATGATCGGTTGGTTTGGAACGGCGATGCTTTGTTATGTAACGCCGAAAGAACATTTAGGTTTACCGAATAAAGATGATGTACGCACGGGTGTTATTACGTACAAAATTGCAGCGCATGCGGCTGATCTTGCAAAAGGGCATAAAACGGCTCATCAGCGTGATGATGCACTTTCAAAAGCACGTTTCGAATTTCGTTGGCGCGATCAATTTAATTTATCTTTAGATCCTGAACGTGCGATGGAATATCACGATGAAACATTGCCAGCAGAAGGTGCGAAAATGGCTCATTTCTGCTCCATGTGTGGACCGAAGTTTTGTAGTATGAGAATTTCACATGATATTCGTGAATATGCGAAAGAAAATGATTTAGAAACGACAGAAGCAATTGAAAAAGGGATGAAAGAGAAAGCGAAAGAATTTAAAGACACTGGTAGTCATTTATACCAATAACACGTTACACCTCTTTACTTGATTGATCACACTGTAGTACCTAACTTAAATATAGAAGAAGCCCGCTTTGCTAAGACGGTAGCAAAGCGGGCTTCTGTCGTTTATCCCGCTATTTGTGGGCAGTAAGACCCCCTCCTCAAAATTCAGCGGAAGCAAAGAAGTTAGGTCGGGGTCGGGCTGCCCGTAAAAGCCCGATTGGTTTAACTAATAATCAGTGGGGGATGAACAAAACCCGCACTGATTAAAGTTTCACTTTATAAGGCGAAGAAGAGGTGTACCCAGTAGTATAAGAGGAATAATGTGACGACTGTTGTGAGAGGAATAACGATAAGGGATACACTTAAATAGTCTTTCCATTTTACTTTAATTTTGTTTTGTTTCAGAATATACATCCAAATGAGTGAAGCGAGTGTACCAATTGGTAGTAATAGTGAACCGATGTCACTACCAATAATGTTTGCGAGGTAGATAGTTTTTAATGTGACTGGGTCTAGTCCCATTTCTGTTAATGTGATTGTACCAATCATAAGTGCAGGATGGTTATTGAAGACGTTAGAGAGGAGGGAGACGAGTCCACCCATTGCAAAGCTAGCATAGAGTAGATGTTGACTTACAACTGGTTCAAGCCAATTTACAAGCGCCGCTGTTAATCCTGCGTTGTGAAGCCCGTAAATAATGACGTACATAGAGAAAGCGAAAATTAAAATGTGCCACGGTGTCTTTTTCAAAATATCGACAGGGTTTGTTCGTAAGTAGTACCATCTCCAGATGAGAAGAACGAGTGAACCGAGTACAGCAACAATTTCGATTGGAATCGATAAGAAGGATGCAACGAATAAAAGGCAGCGCATAAGGAAGACGAAACCTAATACTTTTAACATGAATTTTGTACGCTTTTGTTTCGTATCAACAGAATTATTTCCTTTTAGTGGATGGAAGTTTTTCGTGAAGAAAATTTCTTCAATATCATATGAAGAAACAGGTAATTTTTTCGGAAGTTTTTTCTTTAAAACTGTATACATAAGCCATGACATAAATAATAAGCCTAATGTTGCAGGTACAAACATCATAGCAGTATGCATATAAAGAGTCATATGGACGATGTTTAATGCGATTAAATTTACGATATTACTTACACCAATTGGTGCACTAGATGCCGTAGCGATTAAAGCGCCACTTAATAAATAAGGAATTTGCTGATGAGGTTTTAATTGAAGATTTTTTAGAAGAAGAATTAAAATTGGAGTTGTAATTAAAATACTACCGTCGTTATTAAATAAAAGAGTCATAAGAAAACATAGTAATTGAATATGCCAGTATAAACGGTGACCAGAACCCTTTGCTAAATTTGCTAGTTTTGCTGCGGACCAATGGAAGAAGCCGAAGCTTTCTAATATAACGGCCATAACGATGGTCGCTAATATTGTTATGGAGGCACCGCCAATTTTACTTATAATGTCCATGACGTCTGGTTTTGACACAAGTCCAGTAATCAGGATAATGCCAGCACCGATTGCTGCTGGCCATGCCTCATTTAAACCACGAGGCCGCCAAAAGATAACAATCATCGTTAAGAAGAATACAATAATAGTAATCCATATTTCAATGCTCATATTTTGCCTACCTTTCTATTTCCCCTTGAACAGATGTAGCTTGTCTCAAGTTTATATTGGTAGTATATTCAGCAAAAAATAAGAAGAACTAGACGTATAACGAGATGAAGCGAATATGTGTTTTTCAAGCTAAAGGACAAGTGTCACTAGTAGTGAAATAACTATTGTGATAGGAGTCTATAAATTGATTGGGTGGTAAGGTAGTAAATGAGACTTATATCGGTGTAACTGAAAATATATCAGCGATTATTGAAATATATCGGCGCAACTGAAAATATATCAGCGATTATTAAAATATATCGATTTACCGACAAAACATGAAAAAGGAGTCTATCCCAAAATACCTTTTGGAACAGACTCTAAGGCTATATTATTTTTCCTTCAAAAAAGTACGATCCTTCAAGAATAAATTCCAGAAGAAAATAAATCCTGGTAATAAAATTGCAATCCCAATTGCGTATAGAATGAGAAGTGCATAGAACGTTTCTGTCGTTGTAAAGCTTGTAAATACAGTTACGTCAGGATAAATAATATACGGTAAATGCGCGACGCCGTAAGCGTAGCTTGCAAATGCATATTGAGCGACGACAGCTAAAACGGCAATGCGAGGGTATCCTAGTGTATTGTACTTTTTGTTTGTCCACCAAAGGGACGAGTATCCGATAACGAATAAAACAATAGAAACTGTAAACCACGGGAATTGCTTTATTAATCCTTGCATAAGCCAATGTGTTTCTGGATCCATTACAACGAGGGCAATGATCGCCGTAACGAGCGTTGCAGGACCAAGGATGATGGCATTTCTTCTATAAATTCTATACGTATCTTCTGAACTTTGTTCTCTCGCAAAATCAGCGAGAAAGAGAGAGGAGAGAAATAGTTCAGACGTTATTCCGAAGAGCATATAGCAATAGATAACTGGGCTAGAAAGAAGTTTTCCATACAGGAGTACTTCTTTCCCTTCAGACATTGTAATATAGGCTCCCTCTGTAACGGGTAAAACGGTAATTAATAGTGCTGGAATTAAGAGACCAGTAATACCTGAAATAACCCGAAGAAGGTACTGATATTTCGGCAAGGAGTAAGCAAACACCATAAATGTACTACGTACTGCAACGAGCACTAAAATTAACATAACTGGTACGAACATTACTGTCGCAAGGGTAAAGGCCGCTTTCGGAAAGAAGCCGAGAAATGCGACAACGACGAAAACAAGAAACGTATTTGTTACTTCCCAAGTAGGTGATAAGTACCGATTCGCAAGTTTGGCAGCGAGCGTTGGATGTTTTGCGTATACCATGCCCCAAAAACCAGCGCCAAAATCGATGGACCCTAATATACTGTATACGAAAATAAGGGCCCATAAGATGATGATTGCAATACTTTCCTCATGCATGAGAATCGCCTCCTTGGTGTTGTAAATCATTCTTTAATGGATGTCTTCTAAAGAATGTCCGTAGAACAAAGACTGTTAAAATAGCGAGTCCAATATATAAAATGATGAACAAAATAAATAAAGGACCGACGAAATCAGCGCGTGTAGATGCATCGACGGTACGCTGCATACCATAAATTGTCCATGGTTGACGACCGCTACAACTGAAAATCCATCCGAATTCAATACCGAGCATCATAATTGGTCCGCATGCGGCAGCCCCCCAAAGTAGCCACTTCGGTAGTTCTGTTCCCTTTTTTCGGTAAACGAAGTACCAATATAAGAGCGCAATTGCTGCAACTGCAAAGGTAAACGCAGCAGTGCCGACCATTAAGTTGAACAGTGTATGTGTATAAAATGGTGGCCATGTTTCTTGTGGGAATTCCTTTAAACCTTTTACGACAGTGTTAGGGTCTAGTCCCACTAATAAGCTAAGCATGTTTGGAATTTCAAGTGCATAGTTTAGTTCAAGTGTATTAGGATCCACAACTCCGCCAATGGATAGCGGTGCGTGTGATGTCGTTTCAAATAAAGCTTCAGCAGATGCAAGTTTTTCAGGTGAGTGTTTATGTAAGGCAATCGCTGATTCATGTCCTGAAAGCCACATCGTAGCGCCTGTAATAAATGTAACGACAAGCCCTAATAGTAGCCCTTTTTTATGATAAGCAATTTCACGTGTACTTAAATTTTTCTTCAATAATTTAAATCCAGCGATAGAAGCAATGACAGCCGCACCAGTTGCATAAGCCGTAATAACGACATGGAATGCACTTGTGCCAAAACTCGGATTAAAGAAAGCTTTCCACGGATCAACGTTAAAAACAGATCCATCTGGATTCATTGAAAAGCCTGCCGGTGTATTCATCCATGTATTTGCTGATGTAATGAGCACGGCGGATGCCGTGGCACCAAGCATGACGAAAAATAGCGAGATTAATCTCATAAATGGAGGAAGTTTATCAGCTGCATATACGTAAATCGACATGAATAAAGCCTCCAAAAAGAAGGCGAAAATCTCAATTTGGAAGGGAACAGAAATAACTTGCCCGACAATTTTGGCAAAACCAGGCCAAAGAAGTGAGATTTGTACACCAACAATTGTTCCAGTTGGAATTGCTACACCGAGAAGAATAGCAAACGCCTTTGTACATCTTTTCGCCATAATGGCATAGTCGGAGTCTTTCTTCCAGTGATAGAGTACTTCGCTTATAAAAATCATCAATGAAAGTCCGACACCAAGTGTTGCAAAGATAATGTGGAATGCTAATGAAGAACCAAAAAATGCTCTTGCTAATGTTACCGTATCCATATGTAAACTCCTCTTCTTTTTTGCCATTATTTTCTGATTGAATTGGAAGATTTATTCAAAAAAACTACCAAAAATATATATGTATTTAAAAAGTGAATATGATAATATAATGTTGTAATATTTTGAATAGAAAGAAATAAATAGTTGCTCATGTTTTGTTTGTTTTTTGCGCAGGAATATTTTATAATCTTTTATGCGAACATAAGTTCTGTTTTCGGAATGAAGAAGTTTATGTGAAATGGAGAGGGTGTTTTATGTATCCTGAAGTCATTAAAAAGATGGCATTTTCAAAAGAGCATAGAGATTTATTATTGAAGCTATATAATAAAGAGATTACACGTCGTGAATATGATCGACTTGTACAATCGCTATATAAACCTTCTAAAGAGGTTTGCGGGGGATAGAAATGTGGGAGACAATCTAATAGATTGTCTTTTTTAAATTTATGTATGTTCTGATAAAATTAAGGTTAGCCTTACTAGGGAGGTGAAAAGATTGCGGAAACGTTTATATATAGGGATTGGAGTTATCTTCTTAATCGCTTTAGGTGGAATTGTATTTTGGTCAGCTTTACAAGGAAACCGTACAGAAAATTTTATTTTAAGACATATGGTGAATGAAAATGGAACGCTTGCCACGTATCGTTTAGTAGATACTAAGGCAGGTACGGGTGAAGCAAAGGGACGTGAAGCTTTATCAGAATCGGCGGGATTATGGTTACAATATACACTTGATAAAGATGACCAGGCGTTATTTGATGAGCAAGTAAAGGTTATTCAAGATAATTTCGTATATAAGAATCATATCGTTTTATGGAAACTCTCTGAAAAGGGAGAGAGGCAGTCAGCTACAAATGCACTTATAGATGATCTTCGTATTATAGAACAATTATATCGTTCTTATGAAATGTATAAGGAAGAGCGTTATAAAAACCTTGCTGATCAATTAAGTGATGCTGTACTTCGTTATAATAAAAAAGATAATTATTATGTTGATTATTATGATGCAGATGCAGGGAAACAAAATAATTTTGTAACAACATCATACATAAATCCGCGTGCATTCTCCTATATGAAGAAGTACGGCAAAGTTTCTGCTCAGCAATATCAGGAAGTCGTTCAATTTTTAGCGGATTATCCAAGGCATGGCTGGGCATTCCCAAAAGAGTATAAAGAAGATGGTACATTTACGTACGATAAAGAAGTGAATCTTATTGACCAATCATACGTTGCATATCATCGGAGTTTAGGAGGTCTTTCATCAGATGCTTATTTGGAATTTATAAAGAAGAAGTTCCAAGAGGATGGAAAGCTATACGGTCGTTACAATTTAGAAACGGGAAAACAAACTGTGAATTATGAATCGCCGGCCGCGTACGGATTAACGATTTTGTACGTACTACAAACAGGTGATACAAAGTTTGCGAAGGAATTGTATGATCATATGTCCACATTCCGAAATGACAACGTATTTAGTAGATATTACGGTGGATATGTAACAGGTGAAAATAATAATACGCATATTTTTGATAATGTACTACCACTTTTAGCTGAAATGGAATTAAAAAAGAGTGAATAATAAAAGGTGCCACCATATGAGGGTGGCACCTTTTATTATTCATATAATTTTACGTCCTAATATTAGAAAAGTAGTCAATCACGAATTCACGGAATTGCTGAGCTGTTTTTGATAAGTAACGTTTTTTGGACCAACTTAATCCGATGGTTCGCTGACAATTGGGTTCAATAATACGCAACTTGCTTGATGCTAAAGTAGAGTTTTTTAATAAAGTTAAACTTGGAACAAAAGCGATGCCGAGCCCTTGCTTAATGAGGTCGCTAATCACTGTCGGTTCATCTACTTCAAAAGCAATATGCGGAGTGAAACCAGCTTCTTTACAAAATTCATCCGTTAAGTGCCGAAATCCATAGCCAGTATTCATACTAATAAACGGTTCGTCTTTTACTTCATGCAGGTGGATGTTTTCTCGGCCGGATAAACGGTGGCCTGAAGGGACGACTAAGAAAATTTCTTCTGTAATAAGTGGTTCCCAAACAATCTCCTCACCTGCAATTGGCACAGAGGAGATACAAAAGTCAATTTCTATATTATCTAGTTGTCGTTTCATAGAAGGAGTAGATGCAAGAAATTGTTGGAATCTAACGTTAGGATGTTCTAGTAAAAAAGAGCCAAGTAGTTCCGGTAATATTCTTGGAATAGAAACGGCCAGTGTAATAGAGCTTTTTTGTAATTCGGCTAAATCTTTAATTTCTCGTTCCCCTTCACTTAATTCATGAAAAATACGTTCTACCCGTTTTAAAAATACTTTTCCGAAAGAATTTAAAGTAATCTGTCGGCCTTGGCGATCAAATAAAGGGACACCTAAATCCTTTTCAAGTCTAGCAATTGTTTTGCTGAGTGAAGGTTGCGCGATATGCAATTCTTCAGCTGCCTTTGTCATATGTTCTAGTCGTGCGACTGTCTGAAAGTATTTTAACTGGAGCAGTTCCATTTCGAATCCCCTTTCTATAGACCAAAAGGAATGAATTGATAATTAAAGATGTATTATACAGTATGGAAAGTGACGTGTATAGTAAATCTGTTAAACCATTCTAATGGTGTTAAATTCGGAGAAGGAGTATGTTTCATGAAGGGAATTAAACTTATATTTAAAGATTGGAAAGCGATGTGGCACCATAAACATGGACGTATCGCTTTAATTTTTTTGTTAATCGTTCCTTTAATTTATTCAGGATTCTTTTTAGCTGGATATTGGGATCCGTACGGAAAATTAGATAAATTACCTGTTGCGGTTGTGAATTTAGATAAGGGTGCTGCGATGGATGAAAAAACAATTCATGCAGGAGACGATTTTGTTAAAAATTTAAAAGAGAATAAGGAACTGGCTTTTCATTTCGTATCAGAAAAAAATGCAGATGAAGGGTTAAAAGAAGATAAATATTATATGGTTGTTACGATTCCGGAAGATTTCTCTAAAAAGGTAAGTACACTTATGGATAAGAAACCAGAGCCGGCAAAGTTGCAGTACAAAGTAAATCCAGGTAAAAACTTTGTAGCAGCTCAAATTGGAACGACAGCTGTTGAAAATATGAAAACAAAAATCTCAAACAGTATTACGAAATCTTATACAGAAGGTGTCTTTTCAAAGTTTCAAGATTTGGCACAAGGATTGAGTGATGCAAGTAATGGTGCTGGGAAGTTACATGAAGGAACGACCGATGCAAAAAATGGAGCGAATCAGCTTGCGGATGGTATTGATCGTTTAAGTGATGGAACATCGAAATTGAAAGAAGGAAGTGAAAAGCTTGCATCCAGTCAATCTGCTTTAACCGGGGGAGCAAATGAGCTGAGTCAAGGAGCGACATCACTTCATAGTGGTATGGAGTTATTAGCACAAGGTGAAAAAACGTTACAATCAGGAGTTAGTGAATTAAGTGCTGGTACAAATGAATGGGTGAGCGGAAGTGAGAAGCTTGCTGAAGGGCAAGCGAAAGCGGACAATGCGGCAAATAATGTGAAACAACAATTAGAAGAGTTCGTGAAAAATCATCCAGAAGTGCAGCAAGATCCCGCTTTTCAAAAAATTGTTGCTACGTCTGATGGACTAGCTAAAGCAACAAGTACTTTAAATAATAGCCAACAACAATTGACACAAGGTGCGAAGAAGCTTACTGACGGTCAACATAAGATTGAAGAAGGCATGAATACATTCGGAGTTAAGTTAAATGAAGCTACTGCTGGAACGCAAAAGATAGCAGATGGTGCATCGAATTTGGCTGATGGATTTACGAAGTGGGGAAATGGATTTACATCATTGCAAGAAGGTGTAAATCAGCTTGCAAGTGGTGGAACGGAGCTGAATAATGGTGCTAGTAAATTAACAAATGGACTTGTTAAACTTGATGATGGTGCGAAAGAACTTTCTACGAAATTGGGAGAGGGCGCAGAGAAGATAGCGGATGTTCGTAATGATGATGCACGTAATACGATGTTCTCAGAGCCAGTTCAGTTAGTGAAGTCAACAGTTTCTGACGTTCCTAACTACGGTTCAGGCATTGCGCCATATTTCTTATCACTTGCATTTTATGTTGGCGGAATTATGGCATCGAATATTTTACCGCTTGGCCGCAGACAAAATATGAAGGTAAGCGGAACGGTACATTTTATTAATAAACTAGGATTGGTATATTTAATTGGAATTATTCAAGCGCTACTCGTAGATGTAGTTGTGCTAGGTGTTATGAAATTAGAAGTCGCAAGTGTGCCACTCTTTGTTTTATCAAGTATTGTTATTTCCTTTACGTTCATGACATTTATTCTTATGTTAGTAACAGTATTTGGTCTCGTTGGAAAGTTCTTAGCGGTAACGCTTCTTGTCTTGCAATTAGCGACGAGCGGAGGTACTTTCCCAGGAGAATTAAACATAGCTGTTCTTAGCAAAATTGGACAGTTTCTCCCAATGTCTCATTCTCTTAGAGGATTACAAGATGTTATTTCTTTAGGAGATTGGTCGCAATTACAAATGCAAATTTTAATATTGTTATGTTATCTCGTTGTTGCCGGTGGAATTGCTTGGATCACGAGCCATATACAGCATAGAGAAACGAATGTAGAACAAGTTTCTTAAAATGAAATAAGCTATCCGATTTTTTCGGATAGCTTATTTTTTATTTG
Organism: Bacillus sp. FG16; assembly: GCF_057809515.1. Lineage (NCBI taxonomy): Bacteria > Bacillati > Bacillota > Bacilli > Caryophanales > Bacillaceae > Bacillus > Bacillus sp. FG16. The sequence goes on along the minus strand of NZ_JBMDKC010000018.1, from coordinate 33,286 downwards.
CGTTCCATTACTGCAAAGTAATTATTTTCATTATCAGCAAAGTTGAATGCTCTACCAGTAGGTAAATCTACAACCTGTCCAACTGTGACATTTTTCTCAGAAAGATCTTTATATAGACGGTCTAAGTCATTTGAGAAGAACATAAGTGAAGGTGTATTAAGGTTTAGTTCAGGTTGCATCTTCGCGATTAACGCTTTATCGTGAAGGACGATGCTTGTTCCTGCTTCTTTCGCCGGTGCAATTTCAATCCAGCGGAATCCGTTTCCGTTATTTTCTTCCGCAATGATTTGGAACCTTACTTTTTCTGTCCAAAATTGTACTGTTTCGTCTTGGTTATTTACATATAGCATAATTTGTCCAACTTGATTAATCATAGGTGTCTCTCGCTTTCTTTTTTATATGCATATTATTATATCAAATATATGGTTTGAATAGTTTTTTATGATTTTTTCGGAATACAACCTTCGTCCATTCCATCTTTGTTGTAGGAGAAGGCCCTGTAATCCAAGTATGAAATGGTATTGTGCTACAAATGACCATTGTTGAAATAGAGATAATGACCGTTAACACAAATAGTAATAGGCTATATAATATAGTATTTTCTTGCAGCGTAAATAAGGAAAGAAGTTTTGTACATAGTTGCAAGAAGAATAAATGAGCTAAATAAGCACCATACGTGTAATTTCCAATGAAACGTAACGTTTTATATAAGAAACCACGACGCTGTACTATCATAATAGATAACACATACAGTATGATAATTTCGCAGACGATATATAAAAACATAGATGGTTTTAAATAGGTAGAAACAGTTAAATGAATAGAGTTTGCTCCGTAAAAACTAAACAACTCATAATTGATGAATAAAAATAAGATGAAAAATAATATTGTTATAAGCGGGATATGTTTCATGACGAATAGACGCCAAGTTTTTAGTGCTACAGCGGCAATGCCACCCATAACGAAATAGAATGAGTAGAATAGAAATGATCGATCTGTATAATGTAAAATTGTTGAACTTGTTAATTTTTCTCCATTAAAAATATAGTGAGAAGAGAACCACATTAATAGAAAATATAGGCACGCGAAAAAGGTCATATATTTATATATGTCTTTTTTATTTTCTGTTCGTTTTTGAAACCAATAAAAAAGTGTGCATAGTAAAGGGAACAATAAGTGAATTTGGAACATCATAATAACGTACCAAAGATGGGGCGCGGCTGTTCCGAGTAATAAACTTTTTATTCCGCCTTGTAATGTAATAAGATCGTTTGTTGTTAATAAGTAAAGAATAGACCAAAAGAAATAAGGAATGAGTAAGTGTATCGCTTTTTCAGAAATATATTCTTTATATACTAATTGCTTCGTATAGTGACGAATTAAGTGAAATCCAACGATAAATATGAATGCTGGTGCTGAGAATTTTGCAAGATTAAATAGCATGCCCATAATGAGGGATTGCTCAAGTAAGACATTTCCTTGATTCATTGTATATAATAAGGAACTTTGCAAAACGACAGCGAGAAATGCAATGCTTTGCAAAACTTTAAATTCAGGTGCGCTTTGTGTCATCGTGTCCATCTCCTTTTCCATACATGATTATAGTACGGAGAATGGATAATGGATGTGGAATATTTGTGAAGATTTTAACAAATTTGTGGCGAGAGGAGATATCAACTTATCAACAAATAACGACAAAAAGAGGATGCTCGTTTAGAGCATCCTCTTTTTAGCTATTAAGCAAACTTGTTTTTGATCCAATTCTTACCTTCTACAAGGCGAGCTGTCATTACGGCACAAGCGTTATCTGCTGTTACGTTTAACACTGTTGCAGGAGGATCAATGATTGTACTAATTGCTGCGATAATTGGCAATGCTTCTGGCGGGAAGCCGTATAGAGAAACGATTAACATTTCACCAATCATACCGCCGCCTGGAATAGCGCCCATTACTGTTCCTACTAATAGAGAAACAACAAGTGCGATTGCTAATGTTTTCGGTCCTTCGAATTCCATGTTGAAAATACCGAATAAGAAAGCAATTTTTAGTACGCCGCCTAAAACAGATCCGTCTTTATGAAGTGTAGATCCAAGAAGGACAACTGTTTCACGAACGTCAGAAGAGATACCCATTTTCTTCGTTGCTTCCAAGTTCGCTGGAATACTAGCAGCACTACTACAAGTTGCAAGTGATGTAACTGTAGGGGACACCATGTTCTTCCAAAATACTTGTACACCTTGTTTACGACCTGCAAGGTATGCATAGAACGTGAAGAATACAAAGAAGTAAATGAGAGACGCTGGATAGTATACCATTGCTGCTCGGAAGTAAGTTCCAAGAAGTTGTGGTCCGAATTCACCAACTAATGCTGCGAAGTAAGCAGCAAGTCCGATTGGAGCGTAGTACATAATGAAAGATACAACCTTCATTGAAATCTCTGCACCAGCTTGTAGGAATGTAGCGAATGGCTTTCCTTTTTCACCAACTGCTGAAGTTGCAATCCCCATTAAGATAGAGAAGAAAATAAGAGCTAACATATTTTCACGAGATAGTAACTTCGAGAAGTCAGATACTGTTAAAATACCGACGATTTGATCTGCAACACTAACAGCTTTGCCGGCTTTGTCAGGTTGTGTTAGTTCTAGTACAACACCTTGTGCTGGCGGGAATACTTTCACGACAATAATCATAAAAATAGCAGCTAAAATACTTGTAAATAAGAAAGTCCCAGCCATACTAGACATAATTTTACCGAAACGTTTTAATCCATCCATATTAGCAATAGACGATGCGATGCTAAAGAACACTAGAGGTACAACAATCGTAAACATTAAGTTTAAGAAAATGTCACCAAGCGGCTTTAAAGCAACTGCATCGGCACCCATGAAATAACCAATGAAACCACCAATTAGGATAGAAGATAATAAAATAAGTGGAAAGCGATATGCCTTCATAAATATATCCTCCTATCAATTAAAAAAATCATACTGAATCATTATAGCGAGTTAGAGTCCTCTTTACTAGGAGAATACGGATAAATGGAATAGCGTGAAAACGAAGAAATTTTTGTTTTTAAGCTCGGCATACAGCAGGAAATCTAGACATATATATTTGTAACCTAGTGGTGGCAAGGGGTGCACCGTAAGTTAGGTTTAGAAAAAGGGGGAGGGAAGCGGGATGAATATTTTACTTTGCTGTGCAGCGGGAATGTCTTCCAGTTTGATTGTTACAAAGATGGAGAAAGCAGCAGAGGCAAGAGGGATAGAGGTAAAAATCTGGGCAGTATCAGGTTCTGAAGTAAATAGTCACATTGATAAAGCTGATGTCCTTTTACTTGGACCGCAAGTACGTTATTTATTACCGAAAATGAAAGAATTATGTAAAGAGAAAGGGATACCTGTTGATGTCATTCAATCCGTTCATTACGGACTTTGTAATGGGGAAGCTATCTTGCAAGCAGCTTTGTCAATGAAACTATGAGGAGAGTGGGATAGATGATACGGTTTTTAGAGAAGTATGTAATGCCGGTAGCAGGGAAGGTTGCAGAGCAGAGGCATTTACAAGCAATTCGAGATGGAATTATTTTAACGATGCCTTTCTTAATTATTGGATCGTTTTTCCTCATTATTAGTGCGCTGCCGATACCGGGATATAACGAGTTTATGGCAGGTTTGTTTGGTGAGAATTGGCAGAGAGCTTTAGGGTATCCAGTTAGTGCAACTTTTAATATAATGGCTTTAATAGCTGTTTTTGGAATCGCTTACAGGCTTGGTGAGTATTATAAAGTGGATGCTTTAGCATCCGGGGCATTGTCGCTTGTGACGTTTTTACTTGCGACTCCATTTCAAGTTGCATATATTATACCAAGTACAAAAGAAAGCGTACTTGTAGAAGGCGCAATCCCAGCTGCATTAATGGGAAGCCAAGGGTTATTTGTAGCAATGATTATTGCACTTATATCTACTGAACTTTATCGGTTTATTGTACAAAAAAAGATAATTATAAAGATGCCAGAGACAGTTCCACCAGCTGTCACGCGTTCATTTGCCGCACTTGTTCCAGGATTTATTGTTGTAACGGTTATTTGGATTTTGCGCTTAATTATAGAAAACACTTCTTTTGGCAGTATCCATAATATCGTAGGACAAATTTTACAGGAACCACTTAGTGTACTTGGTGCTAGTCTTTGGGGCGCAATAATAGCAGTTATTCTCGTTCATGTTCTTTGGTCTTGTGGAATTCATGGTGCTACTATTGTTGGTGGTGTAATGAGCCCTGTTTGGTTGTCGTTAATGGATCAAAACCGAGTTGCTTTTCAAGCTGGGCAAGATGTACCAAATACCATTACGGCACAGTTTTTTGACCTATGGATTTATATGGGCGGTTCTGGTGCAACGCTTGCTCTAGTTGTCGGAATGTTACTATTTGCACGAAGTCAACAATTAAAAAGTTTAGGGAGATTGTCAATTGCACCTGGTATATTTAATATTAATGAGATGGTAACTTTTGGTATGCCGATTGTGATGAACCCACTTTTACTAATTCCATTTATATTAGTTCCAGTTGTGTTAACAATTGTTTCTTACTTTGCAATGGAATGGGGATGGGTCGCACGTCCAAGTGGGGCCGCTGTACCTTGGACGACGCCTATTCTTTTTAGTGGATATTTAGGATCGGGCGGGAAAATTTCAGGTGTTATTTTGCAGCTTGTTAACTTTGCGCTAGCATTCTTCATTTATTTACCGTTCTTAAAAATATGGGATAAACAAAAATTGGCGGAAGAAAAGGGGGAGTAAAGAACTAAAATGGATACGATAGAGACGAAAGCTTTTCATTTAATCTTGCATGGAGGAAACGCGAGAAGTTGTTCAATGGAAGCAATTGATTGTGCGAGGCGTGGGGATTTTACAGAGGCAGAAGCTAAATTACAAGAAGCACTAGATGAATTAAAAGAGGCGCACCGTGTACAAACGGAGCTTATCCAGAAAGAAGCTGGTGGCGAAAAGACAGAAGTTACTCTTCTGATGGTACACGCGCAAGATCATTTAATGAATGCAATTACGGTGAAAGAATTAGCGAGTGAGTTTGTAGAGTTATATAGGAAGATGTCGGTGGATGAATGAACCTTGCTTATGCAAGGTTTTTTTATCTCGAATTAACGGGCAGTAAAACTCCCACTAATTAAAGTTTTACTTTATGTATGTGCCTGTACCATCAGTGGAATGTTCACCCCACTGATGGTATTTACAATCCTCCTTTTTCTGGATGAGTAAGAGTGAAAATTAATCAGTAGTAACGATTTCTCCTATACCACGGATTAGTTTTTTTATATGCATCTGCACCGGTTTTAATATGTTTACGATATAATCAATCGCTATTTGCGGTTCAACGGTTGTACCACAAGTATAACAGTCAATAGCTGCAAAATTTTGTTCCGGGTAAGTGTGAATGGAAAGATGACTTTCTGATAATAACACTAATACAGTAACACCATATGGCTGAAACTCTTTTTTACTTACGTTTAACACATGGGCACCAGAGTAGTTTGCAGCTGTAACTAGATGATATTCTAAAAAGTACATATCATCTAGTAGGGAACAATCTACTCCCCATAAATCTACTATTATATGCTTGCCAAAAGTAGAATATTCCATAGGGTAGCACTCCTTACTATAATATCGTTAAAACTCCATTTCCTGTTTGTAGCATTGATGTAGGATAAGATTCGATTCTGAATTTAAAGGAGCGAGGTTACGTTGTTCTACATGTTCTTCTTGAAATTGAAATAAAGGAAAAAGAAGAGCAGGCAATGTTCGAGGAGTTGGTACTACATATAATTGCTCAATTTGATTGAGTACATGTGCAGAGCTAGCCGCAATATGAAATCCCCAGTCAGTTCCGAAAGAAGGAACGATTGTATGATAACTTTTCACAGTTAATCCAGCATGTTCAATTGTATTACCGATACTCCAATATACTAGAGGTGCATCAGCAGGTGAATTAGATTGACAGACAAAAGCACCATCTTTTGTTAAGAATGTAGCTATACGAGCAAATAGTTCGCTTGTATATAAAGTACTTAATAATTCTGTCGCTGGATCAGGAAAATCAATAATGATTACATCGTATAAAGATGAAGGCGAATTTAGAAATTCTTTTGCATCGCATACGTGTACGTTCACTCGATTATCAAAAAAAGCGTTTTTGTTTAAAGATACTATTTCTGGAACATTACGTGCCATATTAATCATTGCTTCGTCTAGGTCAACAAGGTCTACATGTAGCACAGTTTCATATTTCAAAACTTCTCGTAAGGCAAGACCATCGCCACCACCTAATATGAGAACACGTTTTGGATCAATTACGTTTGCCATAATTGGATGTACAAGCGCTTCATGATAAATTTGCTCATCAACGGAACTGAATTGTAGTTGCTTGTCCAAGTATAAGCGAACATCATTTACTTGGACTAAATTAATATTTTGATAATTACTCTTTTCTTCAAATAAATTCGTATGTTCACCAGCTTGTATTTCCTTTAGAGAAATTTCATCCCACACATCTAAGCTGTGTGAATCTGTGGGTACTATAATTACATTTTCTGATTGTACTTGCTTATCCTGTGCATCTTGTTCTTCTTGTTTACCATGCTTGTCCTGCTTATTTTCTATTTCCTGCTCTTCTAGTTCAAACTTGTCAGAGTCTAATTCAGAACGTCTATCTTTTTTACAGCATGTTATTTTATAAATCGTCATTTTGTTCTTTTTTCTATGTTTTGGCATAGGAATCTCCTTTCAAAGTGTGTGATTTTATTCTATTTTATGTAATCTAGTAGAGTTTGCTTGGACAAAAGATAGAAGAGTGTGTTCAAGAGTATGTTGTTTTTTTACTAGATTTCTAAGATGAAAAAAATTTTTTAGTGTTTTTTTATGTTAAACATAACTAGACAACTAAACACTAATCTATTTTCATACAGTTATGTGTTAAAAGCGTGTTGTTTTATAACACACTGTGTGTTTTTTGAGTAACACACTAATTGAAAGCGTTAACACACAAAGAAAATGCTCGAAAAAGCACTGATTTTAGTGGTTTTAAAAAGTTGGCACGCTAATTGCATTAATAAATAGCGTAAAGAAAAATAAATAAACATAAATTTTTTATACTACACAAGGGGGATTTTCAAATGAATATTTTATTATGTTGTTCAGCAGGGATGTCTACAAGTTTACTAGTTACAAAAATGGAAGCGGCTGCAAAAGCTCGCGGTCTAGAAGGAAAGATTTGGGCTGTATCTGGGGATGCAGTAAAAACGAATATCGATCAAGCAGATGTGTTATTACTAGGACCACAAGTTCGTTACATGCTTTCTTCAATGAAAACGCTTGCTGATGAGAGAAACGTTGGAATCGATGTTATTAATCCAATGCACTACGGCATGATGAATGGAGAAGCAGTTTTAGATCACGCATTAACACTTAAAAAATAATTAGGGGGGAAGCGAAATGCAAAAGTTTATTGCATTTATGGAGAAATATATTGTTCCTGTCGCTGGTAAAATCGGATCGCAACGTCACTTAGCTGCGATCCGTGACGGATTTATTGCAGTTATGCCACTTATTTTAGTTGGTGCACTGGCATCACTAATTAATGGTTTTCCGTCTGAAGCTTTCCAAGATTTCATGAAAGGTTTGTTTGGTGAAACGTGGAAACAAGTCGGCGGTGGAATGTGGACTGGTTCTTTCGCGATTCTAGCACTAATCATAGCATTTACAACAAGTTATAACTTAGCAAAATCTTACGGCGTTGATGGTTTGTCAGCAGGTATTATTTCATTTGGTGCGTTAATTATTCTTACGCCAACAACACCGAAAGAAGGCGGATTGAACTTAGCTTGGACAGGTGCACAAGGGTTATTTGTAGCAATTATCGTGGCGCTCCTTGTTACTGAAGTATTCCGTTTCTTTGTACAAAGAAACATTACTTTTAAAATGCCTGATGGAGTACCACCAGCAGTTTTAAGATCTTTCGCAGCTATAGTTCCAGCATTTGTTATCTTAACAGTAGTTGCAGGTATTCAATTAGCAGTGAAATTAGCTGGTACAAGTGTTCATGAATTTATCTTTAATACGATTCAATCACCACTACAAAGTTTAGCAGGGACATTACCAAGTGCAATTGTCATTGTACTCCTTGTTCATCTTCTTTGGTTCTTCGGCTTACATGGTCCAAATATCGTTGGTGGTATTATTGAGCCATTATATTTACCGGCATTAGAGAAAAACATGAAGTTATTCCAAGGTGGTACATCTGCATTTGATGTTCCAAACATTATTACAAAACCATTCTTTGATACTTTCGTATATCTTGGTGGTTCTGGTGCAACATTAGCATTCTTGGTAGTGGTATTACTTGTAGCAAAAAGTGCACAGTTACGCGGTGTATCTCGCTTATCAATTGGACCAGGTGCATTCAATATTAATGAACCGGTAATATTTGGTACACCAATTATTTTAAATCCAGTGTTATTCTTACCGTTTATCATAACACCAATTGTATTAGTAATTACTTCTTATACAGCTATATCTATTGGCTGGGTACCAAAAACAGTTGCGATGATCCCATGGGCAACACCACCAATTATTAGTGGTTATCTTGTAACAGGTGGACATCTTTCAGGTGCAATTCTACAGTTATTCAACTTTGTAATTGCGATGGTAATCTATTATCCATTCGTTGTATTATGTGACCGTTCAGTTGTTCGTACTGAAAAAGAAGCAGCGCAAGGAAACAACAACTCTGTACCTATGTAACATAGAGATTGTTCTCACAGACAACGGTGTCTGTGAGAACAATTACCTTTATATCATGTTCAAAAAGATGAAAAACATCTATATGAACACTAAACTATCATTAATAAATTCATACTTTAATAGACATGTTCAAACTGAAGGGGTATTTAAATCGGTTGAACCTTATAGAGAGGGCGGTAATTATGATGACTACAGCAGAACAAATTCCATTCCAATTGATTTTAAATAGTGGTAACGCACGAAGCTTTGCGATGGAGGCACTTCAATTTGCCAAACAGGGGAAAATGGCAGAAGCAGATGAAGCGATGGTAAAGGCGAAAGAAGCGATTAATGAAGCGCATCATTTTCAAACAGAGCTCATACAATCAGAAGCAAGAGGAGAAAAAACAGAGATTAGTGTTCTTTTAATTCACGCACAAGATCATTTAATGAATGCGATTACAGTGAAAGAATTAGCAGCAGAGTTTATTGATCTTTATAAAAAGCTTGAAGCGAAAGGGGAATAAAGCATGACTGGAATTAAAATTGCTACAATCGGCGGTGGATCTAGTTATACACCAGAGTTAATTGAAGGATTTATTAAACGTTATGATGAGCTTCCTGTTCGTGAAATTTGGTTAGTAGATATTGAGGCAGGAAAAGAAAAATTAGAAATCGTTGGTAACTTAGCGAAACGTATGGTGAAAAAATCAGGTTTACCAATTGAGATACATTTAACACTTGATCGCCGTGAGGCATTAAAAGATGCTGACTTCGTAACAACACAACTTCGTGTTGGTTTATTAGAAGCACGTGCAAAAGATGAAGCAATCCCATTAAAATATGATGTAATCGGTCAGGAAACGAATGGTCCTGGTGGTTTATTCAAAGCGTTGAGAACGATTCCTGTTATTTTAGATATTTGTAAAGATATGGAGGAGCTCTGTCCGAATGCATGGTTAATTAACTTTGCAAATCCAGCTGGTATGGTAACAGAGGCAGTTCTTCGTTATACAAATATTCAAAGAGTAGTTGGTCTATGTAACGTTCCAATCGGAATCCGCATGGGTCTTGCAAGATTACTTGAAGTAGATGCGAGTCGTGTTCACGTTGATTTCGCAGGTTTAAATCATATGGTATACGGACTAGATGTATACTTAGATGGCGTAAGTGTAATGGACCGTGTGTTAGAGCTTGTAACAGATCCAGAAAAGCAAATTACGATGGAAAATATCGCAGCGCTTAACTGGGAGCCAGACTTTATTCGAGGACTTCGTGCGATTCCATGTCCATACCATCGTTACTACTACAAAACACGTGAAATGTTAGAAGAAGAAAAAGAAGCTTCTGTTGAAAAAGGTACACGTGCAGAAGTAGTAAAACAATTAGAAAATGATTTATTCGAGTTATATAAAGACCCGAACTTAGATATTAAACCACCACAATTAGAAAAACGTGGCGGCGCTTATTATAGTGACGCAGCATGTAGTTTAATTACGTCTATTTACAATAATAAAGGTGATATCCAGCCTGTTAATACACGAAACAACGGAACAATTGCAAGCTTACCACATGATTCAGCTGTTGAAGTGAACTGTATTATTACGAAAGAAGGTCCAAAACCAATTGCAGTTGGAGATCTTCCAGTACCAGTTCGCGGTTTAGTACAACAAATTAAATCATTCGAGCGCACAACAATTGAAGCTGCTGTTACAGGGGATTATCATAAGGCGCTGCTTGCTATGACAATTAATCCACTTGTACCATCAGATAAAGTTGCAAAACAAATTTTAGATGAAATGTTGGAAGCACATAAAGAGTATCTTCCACAGTTCTTTAAAAAGGTAGAGAAGTAAAAGCGGCGCTATTTAGCCCGCTTTTTTTATTCTATTAGGAGGTATTATGATGATTAAGTTAATTGTAAATGCAGATGATTTCGGTCTTACAGAAGGTACAAATTACGGCATTATTGATGGGCATATAAATGGACTTGTAAATTCAACGACGATGATGATGAATATGCCAGGAACAGAGCATGCGGTACGCTTAGCGAAAGAGTACAACCTACTCGGAGTAGGCGTACATCTCGTATTAACAGCAGGGGAACCACTTCTTGGAGACGTACCATCACTTGTAGGTAGCGACGGATCGTTTCATAAACAAAGTGTTGTAAGGGAAGGGAATATAAATCCAGAAGAAGTTGAGAGAGAATGGACTGCTCAAATTGAGAAGTTTTTATCTTACGGATTAACACCAACTCATTTAGATAGTCATCATCATGTGCATGGTTTACCGATTTTACATGATGTTCTTGAGAGATTAGCGGCTAAATATAATGTTCCGATTCGTCGTTGTGAGGAAGATAGAGCGGTGCATCCATTTTCTGATGTGTTTTACAGTGACTTTTATGCGGATGGTGTGACGGAAGATTACTTTGTGAAGTTAAAAGAAAGAGTACAAGGTGAACAAACGGTAGAAATTATGGTTCATCCAGCTTATATTGATCCAGAGCTTGTGAAGCGTTCTTCTTACGTAATGGATCGTGTGAAGGAATTGCGTATTTTAACAGAGAGCGAATTACCAGAAGGAATAGAGCTTGTGAAGTTTTAATAGAAAAACGACGGCTACATCATGCCGTCGTTTTTTATTTATAAAATGGATAGAGCGTATCCGCCAAAGGCTCCCAGTATAACGATAACCCAAGGTGGTGTTTTCCAAAAAGCGAGCAAGCAAAATAGAAGAGACGCAAAAACAAAATCTACAGCATTCATAATTGTGCTTGTCCAAATAGGATCATAAAAAGCGGCAATTAAAATACCAACAACAGCGGCGTTAACACCAAGTAGTGCGTCTTGTATGAATGATATTTTTCTCACGCTGTTCCAAAATGGTAAAACACCAATAACGAGTAAGAAAGCAGGGAGGAAAATCGCAATTGTTGCGAGTATTGCCCCAAGCGTCCCGTTTAACACTGCTCCTATATAAGAGGCGAATGTAAATAGTGGTCCTGGTACTGCTTGTGTTAATCCGTATCCAGCTAGGAACTGTTCTTTCGTCATCATGCCGTTTTGTACAAACTCACCTTCAAGAAGGGGCAGCACGACGTGTCCTCCTCCAAATACAAGTGCGCCAGAGCGATAGAAACTATCAAATAAAGCGATGTAATAAGAGAACGGTCTTAATATTGGTAGCAGTAGTAATAGTCCAAAGAATAAGACGAGACAAGAAACTGCTATCTTTTTTGAAATAGGTACTTTTATATGCTGAGATTGGCTAATTGGTTGGTTACGATATAAAAACCAGCCGATAAAGCCACATATTATAATGAGGATCACTTGCGTCCAGCTACTTGGCCATAATAAGGCGATTGCGGCAGTTACAATCGCAATCGTCGCACGGTTGCGATCTGGAGTTAACTTTTGCGCCATTCCCCATATTGCATGAGCGACAATTGCGACTGCTACAAGTTTGAGTCCATGAATCCATCCTGTACTTCCAATTTCGAATTGAGTAAGGAATGAAGCAAAAAAGACTAAAACGAGAACAGATGGAAGGGTGAAACCAATCCAAGAGGTAATTGCTCCTAAAAGCCCGCCCCTTAATAATCCAACTCCCATACCGACTTGACTGCTAGCGGGTCCAGGAAGGAATTGACACAGTGCTACTAAGTCTCCATAACTTTTTTCATCCATCCATTTTCTTTTTTGCACGTATTCGTGGTGGAAATAACCAAGATGAGCGACAGGACCGCCGAATGAAGTAAGTCCTAATTTAAATGAGACGAGAAAAATCTCTAATAATATTTGAAAAGTGTATTTGTTAGTTTTCAATGGAACCCCCCATAATGTTTTTTCTATGTGCATTATACAAGAGACTGTAAATCTAAAGGAACAATTTCAATGTAAAGATTTTGTGAATCTTTTCTTTGTAATTAAAATTGAAAAAGTCATAAATGATTATGTCTAAACCATAAAGTAGTGCTGGGAAATTTATATAAGGAGAATGCCTTATGACAACACATTTCTTTGCCAGGTTAACAGGTAAGAGGGAAGTGCCTCCTGTAAATACAGAAGCTTTTGGGGTAGCAGAGTTTATTTTTAGTGATGATTTAACGAAATTGCATTACAGAGTCATACTAAAAAATATAGAAAAGGTTACATCGTGTCAAATTCATTTAGGGAAGTCTACTCAAATTGGTCCTGTTGTTTTATATTTGTATGGTCCACTGGAGCAAGGTATTAGCTTGAACGAGGGAAGCATTACTGGTGTAGTGAATGTGGAGGATTTTGAGGGACCTTTACAAGGGAAATCATTTGTACATTTACTTCAAGAAATTATTCAAGCAAACGTATATGTTAATGTCTATACGAAATCACAAAAAAGAGGAGAAATAAGAGGGCGAGTTAGAAAAGTAAAGAAGTAGAGGAAAAGGCTGTCCATATGTTGGAACAGCCTTTTCTCATTATATAAGGTGCTAGTTTTAGCGATTATTGTCGGTAAATCGATATATTTTGAAAATCGCTGATATAATCTGAGTTACGCCGATATATTTCAATAATCGCTGATATAACTTGCGTTACGGTCGATATATTTAAAAACTGCCTCGATTAATTTTTCACAGGTTGATTTTTAATAAAGAAGTCCATAACGTAAAATACTTCGTCATCTGGTATTTGTATTTCAAATGTATTTTCAATTGGTTGCAATGCTTTTTTTACTTTCATATACATCCAGTATTCATCTTGTCTTCTTTTCTCTTTATCAGGATGAGGAAGAAGGCTTTCTCCTTTTTGAAGACGGTCAACCATACAGCTCATATGCAGAATAACACCCATTAAGCTATCAGGAGTTAGCTGTAAGGAAATTAATTCTTGGATTGTATTTAATGCGTAACGAATTGTTTTGATCAGTAATGCCCCATCGTTACGCTGCATTTGTTGTTCAAGAATATCCGCCATTTTTGCATATGTTTCTTCATACGTAATTAATTCTTGAATGGGCTGAATTGCTGTGTAGTTTACGATGTCTTGGAAATGATATGTTAAGCATGGTACTTGCACATCGAAATTCGTAACGATACAAATGATGTTACGCTCTTTTTTTATGTTCTCGATCATTTTCGTTAAATCTTTTTCATGGACGATACTAATCGGAATAATTTCAATTAAGTCTTTATCAAATCTTAAATAGTTTTCTAACATTTTTTGAATAGCTAAAGCACTTCCTTCACCAGTTAAACAAGCTGTTAAAATAACAGATTTCATTGGAGAGAGAGGTTTTTTCTTTTCTTCTTGTACGTTTAAGTAAAACGGTGTTAAATTTTTTACTGTTTCATATAGCGCATCTAATGAATAACCGAGCTGAGCTTTTCGAGCTGCTTCTAGTGCATGTGGTGTGCTCGTCATCGAGAGAACACGTACAGGAATTTTGAACTCCGTTTCTAATATGTCACCGATATAAGCAAGTGACCCCATATCAACAAGTAAGAGAAGCCCATTTACATTTTGTAGTGTTTTCATATACACTTTTACACGCTCTAAGAAATCTTTCGGTGATTCGTGTAACGGCATATCAATACCGGTTACTTCCTCAATGCCGAGAAGTTCGTTTGCAACGTTTGCCATTTCAGTTGCGATGCCATTACCGTGTGCTAATATTAATACTTTTACTTCTGTTTGTGAGGCAGGAATTGGATCAACAACGAAGAACATTGTTAAAAAGCCAGCTTCATCAATAGGCATTGTTATTTGTAATTCTTCTTCCAGTAGTTGAATGCCTTGCATAGCGACGGAAAAGGCTTCTTTATATTTCGTACGAATTTGATTTAATTGCGGGTGATGTATTTGTTTTCCGCTTTGTAAACGTTGTAGAGTTGTCTGTACATGTAAACTTAAAGCGAGAAATACTTTTTCATCAAACGTCTTAGATAAATGTTTTTCCGCAAGTTCCGCTATTTTTTCACATACAGACACGATATTACGATCCACAATTTTAAAAACATTTTCATGGCTTGTTTTTTTTGATATTTGGTTAAAATATTGTACGAAAAAGCTTTGAACATCATTTTCTATTAGTAATTCTAATTCTTCCTCTTCAATACCACGTGCTTGAAGTTCTTCGTATTTATAATCAATATAATCGTAAATAGAAGAGCGTTTTTCATCTTCTGTTTTATGATTACTCCAACCTTCATCACCTGTAAATACAAATGTTTCATTTGGTATTTGGTATAAGTGACGGCTCTTTCTTTCAATGAACAGCCCTTCTTTCATATACCAAGGTAAGTCTGTACTTGAAACATAGACAGAATCACGTTTCTTTGTCACGAAGTCAGAATAGGCTTTTGCACAGGCGATTTGTACATCCGTTTTTAATTGACCGATGTTATTGGGACAATTATAAAAGACGAAAGCACGCATTGCATTTGGGCTAACATGAATTTCTTTTCGCAGACGAATTGCTTCATTTGTGAAAAATAGCTGTAGTAAAGCAAAGCGCTCTTTATGTGTACGCTCACGAAGTGGTGGCAGCGTAACAGTCATCGGTATACGTCTTGTAAATGTTTTTAATAAAAATGAATTTGGTTCTTCTGTTGTTGCAGTAATGATTAATACTTGTGCTTTACGTTCGTTTTCTGTTTCTCCAAGGCGGCGGTATACTCCGCGGTCAATAAAGGTGAAGAGCATTTCTTGTCCCTCTGGAGGCAGACGATGTACTTCATCTAAGAAAAGAATCCCTTCATGAGCTTTTTCAATTAATCCTTTTTGATCACTCGCACCTGTGTAAGCCCCTTTTTTAATCCCAAATAACTGTCCGAGTAGTAGTTGTGGATTGTTTGCGTAATCAGCACAGTTAAAGACGATAAATGGTGCATTTTTGGGAAGCTGTTCAACTTCAATTGCATATTCGTGCATTAAAGAAGCAAACATAGACTTTCCGACCCCTGTTTCTCCTAGTAGTAAAGTATGCATACCGTTTGGAGGGTAGAGAATAGAAGCTTTCGCTTTTTCAATTGCGATTTTAAGGCTCGTATTTTCAATTGCAAATGTATCTAATGAAGTTACTTCTTTTGAATGCGTTTCCAACGAAGTGTTCGTTTCGATATAAAAACGAACAGGACGCGTATTTGTTTTTAATAAACGTTTATCTTTTACAAGTTTGTTTAAGTCGCTACTTACATTAGCGCGATCTAGTTGCAGAAATGTAGCGAGTTCTGACGCGGTTACACCTTCTGTATAATTGCCTTCTTGTATTGCATTAAAAATGAGATCTATTCGTTTCATTTCTATTCACCTCGAAACTTCATCACTATTTAAAATTTTACACAAAAATGGGAAGGGTGGGAAGAGAAAAATAAAACAGCTTTAGCATATAGGCACTAAAGCTGTTACAATCTTGTGTCTTTCCAAAAGTTTACTTCGAGATGGGAAGATGGATTATAGGGAAGAAGTTTGTATCCTTGTGACTGTAAGTAATCAATTACTTGTGGCAGTATTTGTACGGTTACACTCGAATCATGCATTAAAATTACTTCGATTTGTTCGTCGCTCTGATTACGTACTCTTTCTAGTATGGCAGAAGGATTGTCATAGCTTTTCCAGTCGTATGTATCGATTGTCCAATCCCACATTTTATACTGGGCTGATACAAGTGCATCACGGTAATTCTTTTTTAAGTAAGGCATGCTACCATACGGGACACGAACGAGATGTGTATTTAATTTTGTAACTTGCTGGACAATGGTTTGTGTTTGTTCCATTTCTGTAATTAAAGCAGATGGATCGCCAGTGTAAAGGCGTTTTACATCGTGTGACATACTGTGAAGTCCGATATAATGTCCGTCTTTAATCAATCGTTGCATTGTCTTTTTGTAATGTGGTACTTTTCCACCAATAACAAAGAAAGTTGCTTTTCCGTTCTTTTCTTTTAAGATGTTTAAAATTTGTGTAGTATATTTGTTTGGCCCGTCATCAAATGTTAAGTACGCAATTTTTTGTGTAGGAGAGTTCGTTTCAGTATTTGGATAATGTTCAGCAGGAATAACAGTTGTTGCTTCAGTATTAGATGATGCGTACATAGTAATTGTTAAGAATAAAATAATACATTGAAATACTCGCTTGATCATAACATTCACCCTCAGTTTGACAATCAAGATGTAAAAAAGAAAACTTGATACGTTTCTTATTATGTATATCTTTCTCCAATAGAGGAACTCTCAAACAATCTATATTTTGGAAATATAAAATAAGGAATAAAAAATAGCATCCTCTTGTAAGAAAGAGGATGCTATTTGAATATTTCATAATGGTAAAGGCTATACTACAATTAGTCTTCGCGTTTTTTCACTTTTTTATAAAAGGAAATAAGTGGTTTGTAACGTTCATGTACAAGCCCGATTATTTCAGCAATGATTTCTGTGAAGAAAATCAAAGCGAAAAGAAGAATAATGGATAACCATAACGTTGCACTAGTGAAAATAATGGCATTTACACTAAAGAAAATACCGAATGCGTATATAATTAGTACCGTTTTACGATGAGAGAATCCCATTGCAAGTAAGCGGTGATGTAAATGCGATTTATCTGGTGCTGAAATAGGTTTTTTATTTACGATACGACGGATGATTGCAAATATCGTATCAAATATAGGTACACCTAAAATGATAATTGGAACGATAAAACTGAATAACGTTACACTTTTGTATAATCCAAGTAACGATATAACAGAAATACAGTATCCTAAAAATAGTGCTCCTGTATCTCCCATGAAAATTTTTGCTGGATGGAAGTTGAAGAATAAAAATCCAATTGTACTTGCTAATATAATTAATGCGAGTGGCAAGATAATAGCTGTTCCAGTACCCCATGGGCTAGTGAAGGCCATATATGCTAGCGTTGCAAGTACGATAGATGAAATCCCAGCAGATAATCCATCTAAGCCGTCAATTAAGTTGATTGCATTCGTAATACCTACAAGCCAAAATACTGTAATGGGATAAGCAAGCCATCCAAGTTCAGTATCCCCAAGGAATGGGATATATAATACTTGCACTAATAATCCACTTTTTACAATCATAATGGCAACTAACAGTTGTCCACCGAATTTTACTTTCGCAGATAACTCGTACATATCATCTAAAATTCCGATGATTACAATGATAATCGCACCTAGCGTTATCGATAACATTCTTTGCTCATATAAGCCGCCGACAACAAACCCTACAGCTACACCGATAAATATTGCTAACCCGCCAAGACGAGGCATAATTTTTTGGTGTACTTTACGTGCGTTTGGCTTATCTGTCGCTCCTATTTTAAAAGCTAATTTAATAACTAAAGGAGTAACGACGAGTACAGTGATGAAAGATGCCAAAATGGCATAAATCACTTGTGAGTCCATTAATACCCCACCCTTTATATTCTAACGTAATTTTTTTTTTGAAAATATATTTATCTGAAAATTATGATGTTTATTTACAGGCTCATAACATATGGTATCACAAAAAGATTAGAATTCAATCTTTTTTTCTCTTTACGGTTAATGGAAGCGGATAGAATATATGACAATTGTATATAGAATGTTGCATCATATGAGAAGGTTAATCGTACTGGACTTTGGAATATGACATTTCCTCTTTTTCTTCGATAGTGAATACTTTTAGTTCAGTATTATAAGTGTTACACGTAGAAATGAGTAAGTTTCATGTTAAAATGTGGGAATTTATCTCGTATCAACTAGTAGCCCCATTCCTACTAATTAAAGTTTCACTTTATATTATAGTGCATTTAATTTTACAAAAACTTTAAAAAGAATGAGGGAAGTAATTCATATAATGAAGAAAGAAAAGGGTTTTCTCATTTTTAATGTGAGAGGGGGAAGCACAGGGAGAATTCTGTATTTCATATCTTTTCTATTGTAAATTCCTGTGCGAAAAGGAAATGAAAATTACGATAATAGGTACTGGATATGTTGGATTGATTACAGGAGTAGGATTGGCAAAGTTGGGGCATTCAGTTACATGTTTTGATATAGATGATGAAAAAATTGAACGGATAAAACAAGGGGATTTACCTATTTATGAGGTTAGATTACATGAATTAATAAATCATGCATATGAGAATAATGCTTTAACTTTTACATCAAATAAAGAAGAGGCATTTGATGATGTAGAGTTTATATTTATTGCAGTTGGAACCCCATCTTTATTAGATGGGACGGCGGATTTAACGTATATTCAGAGTGCTTGTAACGATATTGGATTATATGCGACGAACGATATTATTGTTGTTACGAAAAGTACAGTTCCAGTAGGTACAAATGATGTAATGAAGGGATGGATTGAGGAGAAGTTAAAAGGGAGGCATACAGTACATATTGTATCGAATCCAGAGTTTTTGCGTGAAGGTTCAGGTATTTATGATTTCTTTCATGGAGATCGTATTGTAATTGGAGCCGATAGTGAGGAAGTAGCAAGAAGAGTAGAGAGTTTGTATAGTAAATTATGCTTAGAAACGTACGTTACAGATATTAAAAGTGCAGAGATGATTAAATACGCGTCGAATGCCTTTTTAGCTACAAAGATTAGTTTCATTAATGAAATTTCAAATATATGTGAGAAGGTAGGCGCAAATGTATTGGATGTTGCCAAAGGAATGGGAATGGATAAGAGGATTGGTGCATCTTTTTTAAATGCAGGTATTGGATACGGGGGATCATGTTTTCCAAAAGATACGAAAGCGCTGGTGCAAATTGCGGGAAATGTTGCTCATGATTTTCGTTTGTTAAAAGCGGTTATTGAAGTAAATAATAAGCAACAGCTGCTATTGATTGAAAAAGCGAAAAAAGTTATGAACATGAATAAAAAGCGGATTGCAGTTCTTGGCGCATCCTTTAAACCGAATACGGATGATATAAGAGAGGCATCATCTCTTATTATAATAGAAGCATTACTTAATATAGGTGCAGAAATTGTTCTGTACGACCCAAAAGCAATTCAATATGTGAAAAATATATTTGGAGATGCTATACAATATAGTAGATGTATAGATGAATCGATTAGAGATGTGAGTGCGGTTTTTATCGTAACAGAATGGGAAGCTATTCGAGTGTACCCGTTAGAAAAGTACGTACAACTTATGAGAGAGCCTATTTTATTCGATGGGAGAAATTGTTATACTGATGAAGATGTTAAGAAACAAAAGATAGATTATTACTCGGTGGGCAGAAAAAGTATTTGTAATAGAAAAGCTTCTGTTATGCGTTAAAAAGGGATGTACTCATGCATATTTTTATATGTCATAATAGAAGCTGTAATTAGTGAAAGAAAAGAGGCAATCATATGACTGAACGTTTAAAAGTAATGACAATTTTCGGGACACGTCCAGAAGCAATTAAAATGGCACCTCTTGTATTAGAGTTGCAAAAACACCCAGAAAAAATTGAATCGATTGTGACTGTAACAGCACAGCATCGCCAAATGTTAGATCAAGTATTAAATATCTTTGGAATTACGCCAGATTTCGATTTAAATATCATGAAAGACCGCCAAACTTTAATTGATGTTACAACGCGTGGTTTAGAAGGTTTGGATAAAGTAATGAAAGAAGCGAAGCCGGATATTGTACTTGTACATGGTGATACAACAACAACATTTATTGCAAGCTTAGCTGCTTTTTATAATCAAATTCCAGTAGGTCATGTTGAGGCGGGACTTCGTACGTGGGATAAGTATTCTCCATACCCAGAAGAGATGAATCGTCAATTAACAGGTGTAATGGCGGATCTTCATTTCTCACCAACAGCAAAATCAGCAACGAACTTACAGAAGGAAAATAAAGATGAGTCACGTATTTTCATCACAGGAAATACAGCGATTGACGCGCTACAAACGACTGTAAAAGAAACATATAGTCATCCTGTACTAGAGAAACTTGGAAATGATCGTCTTGTACTTATGACAGCTCACCGTCGTGAAAACTTAGGTGAACCTATGCGTAATATGTTCCGTGCAATTAAGCGTCTTGTTGATAAGCATGAAGATGTACAAGTTGTGTACCCTGTTCATATGAACCCTGTTGTTCGTGAAATAGCAAATGAAATTTTAGGTGAACATAATCGTATTCATTTAATTGAGCCGCTAGATGTAATTGATTTCCACAATGTTGCAGCTCGTTCATACTTAATGTTAACGGATTCTGGTGGTGTACAAGAAGAAGCTCCATCACTTGGGGTACCAGTTCTTGTTCTTCGTGATACAACAGAGCGCCCTGAAGGTATTGAAGCAGGTACGCTGAAATTAGCAGGAACAGACGAAGAGACAATCTTTGGTCTTGCTGATGAGTTGTTATCAGATAAAGAAGCTCATGATAAGATGGCGAAAGCATCTAACCCTTACGGTGATGGTCGTGCATCAGAGCGCATTGTAGAAGCGATTTTACAACACTTTAATAAGTAAATAAAAAAGGCCCAATCGATAGATTGGGCCTTTTTGTTACGGCTGATTGCGCATAATCCACTCTGCATGAGCATTTGTAGAAGGTGGCGGATCAGTTGGTGTTTTATTTTGGTTTGTTTCTTTTTTTGCTTGTTCGTTAGAATTAGAACTTGAACTTGCATTTGAATCAGGATTTGAGTTGTTTTTTGTAGTTGGATTTTTTGCTTTTTCTCCTAATTCTTTTTCAATTTCGTTACGCACCGTTTCTACACTGATTGGATCTGGAAGGAAGTAATAAATACCGCCTATCTTTTTGTCTTCGCCTTCAAGCTTTAACGTTTGCATTGTAGAAGGGTCAAATCCAGAAAGCTTATTGTAAAGAGCAAGTCCGTCTGAAATAGGAATGTCGGTTTTTATATATTTTCCAACGACAGCTGTTAAATCTTTAATTTTAAATACAGTAGAGGTTGAGTTTAGCTTTTGGGCAACAGCGGCTAGTAATTGTCTTTGTCTAGCAGCTCGACCATAATCGCCATTTGGATCTTGCTTTCGCATACGGACGTAAGCAAGTGCTTCTTCACCGTTTAAGTTTTGCTGTCCTTGCTTAAATTGAATTTTTTTGTAGTAATCTACGTCAGAGCGCTCCCAGAAATCGAAGGGTACGTCAACAGTAACGCCGCCAACAGCATCAACGATACCTTTAAAGCCTTGGAAATCAATTTTAAGATAATGGTCTACAGGAACTTTTAGAAAGCCTTCGACAGTTTTGATTGCCATTTCTTCTCCGCCGTAAGCATGGGCAGCGTTAATTTTGTCTTCCTTATTTTTACCAACAATTGTAACTCGAGAATCACGAGGAATACTCATAAGTGAAATCTTTTGAGTTTTCGGATTGACTGTTGCAAACATTAATGAATCTGTACGACCATTTTGACCGTCTGTCGCATAATCTTCTATCCCCATAATGAGAATTGTAAAAGGTTCTTTTGTAATTTCTACATCTTTGTTTCTTAAATCCGATTTTTCACGAGTAAAACCACTATACATCCCCGTAAGAGAAGAGTAAGAATTTAACACATAAACTCCTATACTGCCAAATAAAAATGCGAAAATAAGGAAGAAGAAAAGTTTCCTTCTTCGCTTCTTTTTTATTCTGCTATTTTGGAGATGATAATAACGTTCTTCCATATATAATCTCCTTAGTTCGTTAGTTCATTTGTAGGGAAGTAATTCACTACATTAATCTTTGAAGGTGATAAAAGAGTTATGCTTAGATAACATCTTGTTCTAAGTACAACATATCTCCTTCTGTAATTGTACATTTCCCGTTTGTTAATTCAATCATCCAATCTGTGAATGCTTGTTTGCCGTCTTCTTCTACATAAGTATCAAATGTGACATTTTCTAGATAATGTATATCTTTAATGGCATATTTTGAATTACGTAATTCATTTTCTACTTTGCCAAGTAATGTGTAATCAATCTCGGTTTGCATCACACGCATTAGTTTTCGCTGGACAACACCGACATGATTAATGCCTTCGCTTGTACACTTTCCATATGCACGAATTAATCCACCTGCGCCAAGTTTAATGCCACCAAAATAGCGTGTTACGACAACGACGGTATCTTTTAGCCCACGTTTTTTAAGTACTTCTAGCATTGGTACGCCAGCTGTGCCGCTAGGCTCGCCGTCATCATTTGCTTTTTGAATATGATCTTGTTCGCCAATTAAATAAGCGGAACAATTATGTGTTGCATTCCAATGCTGTTTTTTTATTTTTTGTATAAATTCTTGAGCCTCTTCCTCAGTCGTTGCTCGGCTAACATAACAAATAAATCTTGATTTTTGAATGACGATTTCGTGTTCGCCGTAGTCTTTGATTGTTAAATATTGTAATAGCACTTGTATACGCCCCTATCTATCAAAATGACTAGTACTTTCCATTTTAAAAGCGAGCCTTTTTATATTCAAACATTTTTTCTAAATAGGCTGAAGTTTTTGGTGAGTATTTTATCTTTTTGTTGTAATTTGTCGAGATGGTGAGTATAATTTCAACCGGCATTTCCCTGTATGGATGCACCATTTGTAGTTTTCGTGTAAAATTAGGAAATAAAACTTTTTATAAGGCAGGTACGAAAATGAAAATAGCTATTGTTACTGATAGTACAGCATATATACCGAAGCAAATTCGTGATGAACTCAATATATATATGATTCCATTAAACGTTGTGTTTGGAACAGAATCTTATCAAGAAGAAGCTGAAATTTCAGCAGATGATTTTTATGTGAAAGTACGTGAACAAGAGGAACTTCCAAAAACTTCTCAACCAGCAATCGGAAAGTTTGTTGAGCTATATGAAGAACTAGCTAAAGATTATGATGCAGTTATTAGTATTCACCTATCAAGTGGAATTAGTGGTACATATCAAACATCGACGACAGCTGGACAGATGGTAGAGGGTATTGATGTATACACGTATGACTCTGAAATTAGTTGTGAAGTACAAGGATTTTATGTGCGTGAAGGTGCAAGGTTAGCAAGTGAAGGAAAGAATCCAAAAGAGATTATTGCTCGTTTTGATGAAATGAAGAAAACGATGGACGCCTATTTTGTAGTTGATGATTTACATCATTTACAACGTGGTGGTCGATTAAATAGCGCGCAAGCTTTCATCGGCAGTCTGTTACAAGTGAAGCCAGTTTTATATTTTAGAGATAAAATCATTATTCCGTTTGAAAAGATTCGTACACGTAAAAAAGCATTAAAACGTATCATTGAAATTTTTGATGAGCAAGCAAGTAAAGGTGTACCTATGGAAGCAGTTATCATTCATGCGCAACGTGAAGAGGAAGCGAATGAATGGAAGAAAGAATTAGAAGCAAAATATCCTCACGTCACAATTCGTACAGGTTATTTTGGAGCTGTAATTGGTACGCACTTAGGTGAAGGT
Source organism: Bacillus sp. FG16 (assembly GCF_057809515.1). NCBI lineage: Bacteria > Bacillati > Bacillota > Bacilli > Caryophanales > Bacillaceae > Bacillus > Bacillus sp. FG16. Next base: position 9,109 of record NZ_JBMDKC010000018.1, on the reverse strand, counting down.
GCATTAGGTCTTGGATGGTATACGAAGTAATAAAGATATAAAAAGCTCTCTTTTTAAGAGGGTTTTTTTACGGGTATGTTACGTTTAGTTGACAAGTTAATATTTGGAAATGGTAAAATGTACGTAAAATAAAATAATGAGGAAAGTTTTATAACTTACTTTTTACAAGAAACTATATTATAATAGAAGAGAGGTGAAACATATGGAGCATAATTCTTGTTTATGTCCAAAGTTTGAGTCAGCTTTTACTTTGCTTAGTAAGAAATGGACTGGCTTAATTATTAAATCTTTGCTTGAAGAGTCGAAACGTTTTAGAGAAATCGCAGATATTATCCCAAATATGAGCGATCGTATGTTGTCAGAGCGTTTGAAGGAATTGGAAAGCGAGGGCATTGTAGTTCGTAATGTCTATCCAGAAGTACCAGTTCGAATCGAGTATGGCTTAACTGACAAGGGAAAAGCGTTAGAAAGTGTTATGGATGAGGTCCAAAATTGGGCTGAGAAATGGATGAAGTAGCATTTCATTTGTATTCGTATATTTAATAAAACGTAAGGGATTCCTTACGTTTTTTCTTTGTTTATAGAAGTAAGAAAAGTATATAAATTTCTACACACACATACAAAAATATACGAATTTTGCGCTAGAGCTACATATAATATTACATTTGTTTTACAAAAACGTAACATTAGCAAAAAAAATCCCGAATTATGGTATAAATTTTATAGGTTATATACGGAAAAAGAAAAAAGAAAGCGGTGTAAAAAATAAAATGAAAAAGCTAAAAATGGCATCTTGCGCTTTAGTTGCAGGGTTAATGTTTTCAGGGCTAACACCAAATGTATTTGCAGAAGATAAAATTTCTGACGTGAAATCACAAATTAATACACAAAATGACACTTTACATAAACAACAACAAGAACGTGATGAATTACAAAAACAAATGAATGACTTAAACAAAACAATTCAAGGTTTAGATAAGTCTGTTCAAGAGAATGCTGCAAAACTTGATGAAACAACGAAAAAAGTTTCTGATACTGAGCAATTAATTGAAAAGAAAAATAAAGATATTGCAGAATTACAAACGAAGATTGCAAAACGTGAAGAGTTATTAAGAAAGCGTTTAGTTGCACTTCAAGAACAGCCAAATACGAACGTTGTAACAGAAGTTCTTGTAAACTCTAAAAACGTTGCAGATTTAGTTGATCGTTTAACTTCTGTTTCTAAAATTCTTGAGTCTGATGAAAATATCATGAAAACACAGCAAGAAGACCAAGCTAGTGTGAAAAAAGATGTTGCAACGGTAAAAGAGAAACAAAAAGAATTAAAAGAAGCACAAGCTCAAATTGAAACTGCTAAGAAAGAACTTGACGCTGAAAAAGAGAAAAAAGCAACAGCGGTAAATGATTTAAGCGGTAAAATGGATACAGTTGTAACTACGATGACAAGTACGGAAAGCCAATTAAAAGAGCTTGAACAACAAGCATTAAAATTACAACAAATTGCTGAAAAAGAAGCGCAAGAAAAAGCTGCACAAGAAGCTGCTGCTCAAAAACAAGCAGAGCAAGCTGCACAACAACCAGCAGCTCAACCAGCACCAACACAAGCTCAACCAGCAGCTCCAGCAAATAATGCTGTACAAGCTCCGAAAGAAGAGTCTAAAAAAGAAGAGCCTAAAAAAGAAGAAGCGAAAAAACCAGCTCCAACTCCAGAAGTACCAGCTGATACTAAAGGTGGCAGACAAGATGTTGTCGAAAAAGCTAAAGGTTTAGTAGGACTAAAATACGTATGGGGTAGTGCATCAATTTCAAACGGTGGTTTTGACTGTAGTGGTTTAATCTCTTACGTTTACGGTTTAGGTCGTCAAGATACTAGAAGTCTGTGGAGTTCTGTACAAAAGATTAGCGCATCTGAAGCGAAACCAGGAGATCTTATCTTCTTACAAGGTACATATAGAGAAGGTGTATCTCACGTTGGTATTTATATCGGTGGCGGTCAAATAATTCATGCTGCTGATGAGTCAACAGGTGTTACTTACGGTAGTGTAAATAGCTCTTACAACCAAAAACATTTCTTAGGTTACGGAAGATTATAGAATTATAATTCAATAAAAAACGTGTATAAAGTCGATAGCTTACTATTTTATAAGTAGGTTATCGGCTTTTTTGAGTTTTTACGGGATTTGAAGAAGGGTTTATAGTAGTGATGGAGGTGATTGTCGATGCTAGCGGGGAAACAGTTGCTATTAGACGAACTTTCTTCAGATTTACAGAGGGAATTAAATGATTTGAAAAAGAAGGGAGAGGTCGTTTGTGTACAAGGTGTAAAAAAGAAGGCTTCTAAATATGTATGTCAGCGTTGTGGAAATATAGAACAGCGGCTATTTGCGTCGTTTTTATGTAAAAGGTGCAGTAAAGTGTGCACATATTGCCGGAAGTGTATAACGATGGGGAGGGTAAGTGAATGTGCTGTACTTGTTCGCGGGATTGCTGAAAGAAAGAGAGAAAAGAATTTAAATTTGTTACAGTGGAACGGGAAGTTGTCTACTGGTCAGAATTTGGCAGCACAAGGTGTTGTAGAGGCTATTAAGCGAAAAGAATCATTTTTTATTTGGGCTGTATGCGGGGCTGGGAAAACAGAGATGTTGTTTTACGGTATTAACGAAGCGCTTCAAAAAGGAGAAAGAGTTTGTATCGCAACGCCGAGAACGGATGTTGTTCTGGAATTAGCACCGAGATTACAAGAAGTATTTCCATATATAAAGGTAGCGGCTTTATATGGAGGGAGTGTGGATAAAGAAAAAGATGCAGTACTAGTCGTTGCGACCACGCATCAATTATTGCGTTATTATAGGGCGTTTCATGTCATGGTTGTAGATGAGATAGATGCTTTTCCATATTGTGCAGATCAAATGTTACAGTACGCGGTAAAACAAGCGATGAAAGAAAGGGCGGCGCGTATTTATTTAACTGCGACTCCAGATGAAACGTGGAAGCGGAAATTTAAAAAAGGTGAACAAAAAGGTGTTATTGTTTCTGGACGATATCACCGTCATCCTTTACCAGTTCCTTTATTTTGTTGGTGCGGGAATTGGAAAAAAAGCCTCATTCATAAAAGAATTCCTCGAGTTTTACTACAGTGGTTACAAACATACTTAAATAAAAAACATCCTATTTTTTTATTTGTCCCTCATGTGCGATATATAGAAGAGATAAGCCTGTTGTTAAAATCATTAAACAAGCGAATTGAAGGTGTACATGCAGAAGATCCGGGGAGAAGAGAAAAAGTAGCGGCTTTCAGAAAAGGAGAAATCCCATTATTAGTTACAACGACAATTTTAGAGCGAGGCGTAACGGTGAAAAATTTGCAAGTAGCGGTTTTAGGGGCGGAAGAAGAAATATTCTCAGAAAGTGCACTCGTACAAATTGCGGGCCGAGCAGGGCGGAGCTTTGAAGCACCGTATGGAGAGGTCATTTATTTTCACTATGGTAAGACAGAGGCGATGGTGCGCGCGAAAAAACATATTCAAGGTATGAATAAAAATGCCAAAGAACAAGGATTGATCGATTAATGCATTGTTTACTTTGTGATGAGTGTTGTGTAGAAAAGGTTAGTTGGTACAATTTTTTGGTAAAGTGTCATAGAAAATATATATGTGATAGATGCGAGCAGAAACTTTCCTATATTATAGGAGAAATTTGCATGGAGTGTGGGCGGCCTTTAGAATATGTTCCTGTCTCATTTCAAGAAGAAGGTATTTGTATAGATTGTCTAAGGTGGATGAAAGAGGCGAAGTATCGTTCTTTTAAAAACCGTTCGTTATATATGTATGATGATGAGATGAAAGAAATAGTAGCGCAGTTTAAGTTTCGGGGGGATGCAGAGTTAGTGCGCATTTTTTATCGTCCTTTTCGAAGTTTATTTCAAGAGTATTTTGCTAATGTTTCAACCGTTATCGCTGTTCCGCTTAGTAAGGAAAGGGAAGTTGAACGTGGTTTTAATCAAGCTGAGTTATTAGCAACTTGTTTACCTGTCAAAATTTCTTATCCATCATTAAGAAGAAGGGAAACAGAAAAGCAAAGTAAGAAGACACGTAAAGAAAGGATGTCAGGAAGCAATCCTTTTTATTTTCAGGGAGAAGAGATATTTTCTGAGCAACATATTTTACTCGTTGATGATGTGTATACGACTGGAATTACAGTTAGGCAAATCGGAAGTTTGTTATATGAAAGAGGGGCAAGGGAAGTATCTAGTTTGACACTTTGTAGAAGTTAATATGGCAGTGTCGAAAGGGATAATAAAAAGGCGATAAGTCTTCTTTGACTTCATATGTTGTCATTCGTTATAGTCAAAATATGGGGCGGATGCCCTGATTTTTAGAGTGAAGGGAATGGAATGAACATGCAAGGAAGAGTGAAATGGTTCAATGCAGAAAAGGGATTTGGGTTTATTGAGCGTGAAGATGGTGACGATGTATTTGTCCATTTTTCTGCTATTCAACAAGATGGGTATAAGTCGTTAGAAGAAGGGCAACAAGTAGAGTTTGACATTGTAGATGGAGCACGTGGACCACAAGCAGCTAATGTTGTAAAACTGTAGGAATATTGTTTTTGGGAAGAGAAAGCTGCATTTGTGGCAACGTTATATATATGTAGTAGAACCTCTTGTTTTTCGCAAGAGGTTTTTTGTTATAGGGTAAGTTGTCAAAAAGTTTTTTCTTTTCTGTAACGAATTGTCCACAGTTATATTCGTTATTCACGATGTTAATAGGATAAAATAAAGATAGAAACGATGCATCTTTTCATTTCAACAAAAAACGATAAAAAAATCGCAATTCCACTAATTTTTTTAAAAAAGTTAGAAGGAGTTTTTAAGCCAGTGTCGAAATTATAGTACATAGGCTTGAAAGGAGGAATTCATCTATGAAATTCAACATTCGTGGTGAAAATATTGAAGTAACTCCAGCATTAAAGGAATATGTAGAGAAAAAACTAAGTAAGTTAGAGCGTTATTTTGATACATTCCCAGAGATTAAAGTTAATTTAAAAGTATACTCTGACAAGCAACGTGTCGAGGTAACAATACCATTTACTGATTTATTACTTCGTGCAGAAGAAACTAATAGCGATATGTACGCTGCTATCGATTTAGTAGTTGATAAACTTGAGCGACAAATTCGTAAACATAAAACAAAGGTAAATCGTAAGTTACGTGAGAAAGGTTCTGTGAAAACGAACTTTATCCTTCCAGAAGCAGTAGCTGTTCTGGATGCGGTAGAAGAGGATGAATTAGAACTTGTACGTACAAAACGATTCGATTTAAAACCGATGGACGTTGAAGAAGCGATCCTACAAATGGATATGCTAGGACATAATTTCTTCGTCTTCACAAATGCTGATACAAATGAAACTAATGTTGTATACGGCCGTAAAGATGGGAAATACGGTTTAATCGAAACTAAATAATAATTCAAAAGCGCAGCCGAATGAGGCTGCGCTTTTTTTGTATTTTTCGTAGCAAGGTTAAAAAAGTTTTATAAGTAGTCAATTTCATTAAGAATTGATTTTTAGGCGGTGTTTCCTCAAAAAAACAGGAGAAAATTCGAAACTTAGAGAGGTGAGTTATTCTTTATTATTTGGAACAAGCATAGGAATGTAGTTATCTCTACAAGTAATTCTTTGTTAGGAGTATATTATTATTTTTAAAAATTTAACAAAATGTTCGCAAGTGTAAAAGTAATATTAAATGTTCTGAAATATATTTGAGGTGTATCGAGGGGGTGTTATTATAATATAGTGTTATATAGATTTTATATTGTTCCTTCAGTAAAAAAATAAAATCGATATAATGCTACAAATTATCGGAGGTGCTTTTAGTGAGCATTAAGAAAAAAAGTCGTTTTATGTTTGGATCTGTTTTATCGTTAGGTATTTTAGCTAGTACTTTTGCTTTAACCGAACCTGCTAAGGCTGATACAAAGGATGATCATGTAGAATTTACCTTTAGACTTTGGAATGCATATGATTTTACTAATGCACGTCCTAAAGAGACACCTACTTCTATGTATATGCGTGTAAAGAGTAGTGAGAAGGGCGGTGGTTCTTTTAACGTTTGGACAGAAGCTGATAAAAATAAAGGTAAAGGTAATAGAGATTGGGTAAATGTTTCAGGTGAGTCGGGTAAGCATGAAGGAACGGTGAAACCAGGTAAAACGTATCTTTTCCAAAATTACGCATATGAAAACTATGGAAAAAATGTACCTGTGAGATTTGGTGGTTATTCTAGAGAAAATAATGCTTATCCTACTGCTTGGAGTCCTGATAGTGTAAGACCGAGTGGACCTTACACTGAATATTGATTTAGAAATTATAAATTGAAATTATTTATTGTGTAGTACTAGAAAAAGTCGTATAGTTCCGAGTCTTGATTATACGGCTTTTCCTGCTATTTCATTTTTAAAATAGGAGGAGTTGTAATGAGGTTTATCTCAAGATATATTTTAGTTTGTTTTTTTATATTGAGTATTAGTTTCTTAGTTTCTTGTCAAAAGAAAGTAGATGAACCGATTGTAAATATTGAAGATACTTTAACGGAAAAAGATAATTTGAAAAGTATTCAGTTACAAGAAATTAAGAAAAATACTATTGTTGAACAAGTGTTTTTAAAAAGTGAAAATGGTCATGATTTCTTTCAAGGTCAAATAGAAAGAAATGATAGTTTAATAGAGGATAAGCTTTCAAATAAAAAATTAAAGTCAGGAGTTATACCAGAAAATTATTATGTTTTTTTAACGGGTGTGACGAATAAGAAAAAACCAACGTATCTTTTGGGACGGATTGAACAAATTGATGGAAAAATAATTCAGTGGAAACAAGAAGTTAAGAGTGTAAAAAGAAAAGGTACAAATGATGTTTATCAGTATGAAGTTGAGTTTCCTAAATTTGAAGGAGAGAGAGCAAATGTTTCTTTTCGTTACATTTGGTTAAATAAAGAAAATAAATGTTATGGTGTTGCGGATCAACTGTTCATATTAAAAAAGATTTAAATTTCATTAATGCTTTATGGAGGAGTTGTAGATGAGTTACTTTTTAGGAAGGATTTTAAAAGGTAGGATGTTTTGGTTGTCTGTATTTATTATGTTAGTAATTGTCATTGCTCAATATATTGCTATGTGTGTAACAACGAAAGGATTTAATGATGCTGGGATTATAAAGGTATCTCCATATTTATCTAACATTTTACATTTTAATAGATTACCATTTTATAGTGAATTTTATCTACTTATATTCCCTATGATTTCTGCAATGGCTGTAGCTGGGATTTATAGAATTGATAAAAATTATGGATTTATTTATCCTGTCATTTCTAAGATGGGAACGCGTCATTATTTTAGATTACTTTATTGTATTAATTTTATAGTATCTTTTTTTATTATAAGTGTCCCTTTACTATTTCATTTTTATTTATATGCGATGACTTATCCGACAGTTGCTCCGCATCCGATATTAAATTATATGGCGGCTACTGTTTCACCAACAGCTCAATTTAATACGGTTTATTATGAGTATCCTACTTTATATTTTCTAATGTATGTATTTTTAAATAGTTTATACGGTGCGGTTTTTTCGAGTTTGGCTTTATCAATTTCGTTTTTTATAAAACGAGTTTATTTTATTTATTTAGTTCCATTTGTTTTACATATTTTTTGGCTTGGTATTGGAAAAGGGATTCTCAATCCTAAAGATTATTTAATTAAAGATTTCGGCTTTTTTGAATTGCAAATTTTTCTTAGTGTCCTGTTATGTATTTGGTTTTGTTCTGTAGTTCTTTATTTACGGGGGAGTAGGAAGCATGTTCTTTTATAATGTAATGAAAGAAACTATAAGGATGAAATATGTTGGGTTAAGTATTCTCTTTTTACTTAATCTTAGTATCATTGGTTGCTTGTTCAATTATTTTGAACGGGGCATTGTAAAAGAGAAAATGAACGAATTGGAAACTTTGTATAAGGTTATGTCGTTTTATAATTTGTCGACTATATTTATTCCTTTAACAATTGTTTTTTCTGTATATTCTATGTCGAATTTTTTTAGTATTTATGTTGTTTACAGAGTGAATAATGTATTGAAATTAGTTTCCATATATTATATAAAGTTATTCGTTTTTGTTTCCTTTTTTGCTGGGAGTATGATTTTACAGTTGTTTTTGATGTCAAATAGGATGGCTGTAACTAGTGTTGATGTAAATTATCCATTATTATTTTGCATTCAATTATTTGCGAGTGTTTTTATATGTATGATAAGTGCTTTATTGCAATTATTTTTACCTAGTTTACTTGTAATAATATGTATGATTACTGCTGTTTTATTAGATAGATTTATATTACATGGATTTTTATTTACAAATGCTTTTTATATAAATGTGTTTGAAGATGCTACTGGTTTATTTATACGCTTATTTGGCTGTTTTTTTATCTTTTTTATAAGTGTATGGATTTTATCTAAAAAAAGTTATATTTCTATGAATGATGAGACAGAGGTGATCTAGTTTACATTATGATCTTATATAATTTGTTAAAAAGAGATTTACATGTAAGGTTTCGAGATTCCAGCAAGATAATGGCTTTTTTATTCTTAATTTACGCTATTATTGCAATTGCTTTTTTATACAATCAGCCTCTTAGTAATGGTAAAGAATCTGTATTAGTAGATGTTACCTTTTATCGATTTTTTCATGGAGTAGACTTTGTGGATTTATCTTATTTTTATAAGGAGGGGCGATTTTCTATTCCTTTTTATTGGATATTCTTTCAAATCACTCCTTTGTTGCTTGTAGGGAATTTTGCTTTTTCAGATATTCAACAGAATGGTGTTTATTTACTTCCTCGTGTTAAGAAGAAGCATTTTCTGTGGTTAACGAAAATGCTATCTTTGTTTTTTTACATAGTTTGTATTTGGGTTGTTATGTATTTTATTTGGTTTACGGTGTACTATTTGCTTACTTTTGGCGAGAGTTCTTTATATAGTCAATTTTCTTATAAAATATTAGGTACTATGCTATATAAGTTCCGTTTAATGTTTTAACATCGATAAAAGTGTCTATACTGCTTAT
>NZ_JBMDKC010000179.1:0-5321 GCF_057809515.1 Bacillus sp. FG16 | reverse complement strand
AAACTGCACCTCCAATTGTTAGACTGTGTCTAACAATTGGGGTGCAGTTCATTTTGTTTTTCTTTTATATAAGATTTAACGATAAAAAAAATCCTTTAAATAATAATTTTTTATTGTAAAACGATAAATTTTGTATTAAAATCAAAATCATAATAAATGAGTGAGGTGCTTTTGTTAAAAGGTAACAACCTTATTTTTAAAATTAGAGGAGGTATAACTATGAACATTAACAATTTGATTGTTAAAAATATGGATAACTCCCATGAGTTGGAGAAGATGTATAGAAAAGATCCGAAAGCTTTTAAAAAAGCATTCTCACAAGCATGGGACCAAAACCCTGATTCTCAAGTTCTAGGTGCTTGGTATGAAAGGTTGCATTTCAAGGAGAAAGTAAATAAAGAAAAAACATCTTTGTTTCAAAAAGGTTTCTTATTCATGGGCCTTTTAGCTATTCTGGCCGGCATAAGCACCAGGATCATTTTCCACTTTGTTGAGCAGGAAGCAATTGCTCCAATTAATTTGGCTTTTGGTGTAATTCCCTTTATTGCTGCTTATTTTGTTTACAATAATACTCCGAAAAAAAGTATTATTTATTCCCTTGCAGCGTTGTTCCTAATTTCCGGGATGTATCTTAATACGTTGCCATTAAATTATAAAGACAGTACCATTCTTGCTTATTTGCATCTTCCTATATTTTTATGGGTCTTAGTAGGGCTTGCGTTTACAGGAAATGAATATTCAAAAGGCAGTACAAGATTAGCCTATATAAAATTTAATTTAGAATATTGTCTTCTCTACGCCAGCATGGCAGTGAGCGGAATGATACTAGCAGTATTCACCATGCGTTTATTTAGCTTTGTTGACTTAGATATAGGAGAATTCTATTTTAGTAATGTTGTTTTATTTGGAGCAGCGGCTCTCGCTATTGTGGCTGCATACTTAGTATCAATGAATCTTAAGCTTGCTAAAAATATTACACCATACATATCTAAAATTTTTAGTCCTCTCGTCCTGATCACGTTGCTTATCTATCTTATAACGGTAATTTGGGTCGGGAAAAATCCGTTCTTGGATCGCAATTTCCTAATGGCTTTCAACGGAATACTCCTTGGTGTATTGGCTGTTACCATATTTTCTCTCGTTGAAAGTGACTCGGACGAGAAAAAGAACATTTCAGATTATATAAATTTTTCCTTAATTGTTCTGGCGCTTATTATTGACACTGTCGCATTGTCAGCCATAGTATTTAGACTTTCTTCTTACGGGATTACGCCTAATAGACTTGCTGTTTTAGGAGTAAACGTACTGATTTGGGCAAATCTCATTTGGATTATGTTTTCCTATATGCATTTCTTGCAAAACAAATCAGGACCGACAGCTATCCAAGATGCCGTTACGAAGTATTTGCCAATATACGGACTTTGGGCAGCTTTCGTTATATTTACGTTCCCTATCATTTTTAATTAGAAAGGATTTGTTAATGTAACGAAAAGTAAATTTTCTATAGCATATAAAATTTTTAGTGCCGATCGATTTATAATTGGTATTATTACGTTTGTAGTTTCGGTAATTTCATTTGTATCGATAAATAAGAAATAAGTGTTGTATGTAATCTTTCCATAATAAAAAACGTCCCAAAATGGGACGTTTTTTATTATGCGTATTGCCGTTTTCTCTTAATAAGCAACAAAACTTGTGACACACAAGCTAGTACCGGTAACTCAATCAACGGTCCAATAACGAGTGCAAGTGCGATAAGAGGCTCGTCTGGAAAAGCTGTTACAGCGATAGCGAGTGCAACAGGTGAGTTTCTTGCTAACGTTGTTAAGCTTAGACTTACTGTATCTTTGTAAGATAAATGCATGATGCGTCCGATAAATTGTCCTAGTAAAAAATTAATGATGAAGAACAATAGAACAGGAACGAGTAATAATAAAACGACATTCATATTTTGCAGCAAATATTTACCTTGTGATGCAAACATCGCTACTATTGCTAAACTTAAAAATACAATTTGAGCAGAGCTGAAAAACGGAATGAGTTTATTCTCGAGAGTTTCAGCTTTTTTCATTTTATTCATAATGAATTTTGTAGCGTGTGCAAGTATAAATGGTAAGACGATTACGATAACAATACTTTCTACTAAAACAGAAACCGCTACAGTTTTCATGACACCAGCAAATAAAAATAAATAAATTGGAAGGAGTAGTACTTGCAAAATTAAATTTACCGGTAAAATTGCAGTAGAAAGTGCTACATTTCCTTTCGCTATTTCAGTAAAGATTAAGTACCAATCTGTGCATGGAGTAACCATTAACATTATAAATCCAACCCAAAGTGCTGGATGATCTGAAAGAAATAGTGCTCCTAATCCCCAAGCGAGTAAAGGTGTCCATAAGAAGTTAATAGTAAGACTTGTTCCAGCAAATTTTAAATTGCGAAATCCGTTTTTTATTTCTTTTAATGGGATGCTGAGGAATAATCCATATAGCATGAAAAATAAGAAGGGGACAATAAACTTGTCTGAATACGTATGTATCATATTTAATTGTCCGAGTACGATGCCGCATGTAACAGCAAAAAGAATAATAAAAGTTTGAATCTTTTCTATAGTGCTCATGAATAAATCCTTTCTATATATGAATTTTCCTCTCTAAGTTTATTATACAAGTAATAAAGATGTATTTGGTGTTCAATTGTATTTTAGTTAATATTTTTAAATTGAGATTTTGTTTTTTATTAAAAGTTACTTGACTAAAGTAAGTGACTATATTACGATCACTTACATAAGGTAATTAAATAACAAAAAGTTTCGGAGGCTTAACTTAAGGTATCTATTGGAACTTTTTCTTAGAATAAGAATTTTTATGATGATGAATAATGAATATGAAAAGAAAGATTAGGTGAAGAAAATGGGACTATTTAGTTCATTATTTGGTAAAAAAGAAGAAAATACGAATGTAGAGGGGAATAAAAAAATGTCAAAAGTATTATTTGTAAAAGCAAACGATCGTCCAGCGGAGCAAGCAGTTAGTTCAAAAATGTATGAAACATTTGTAAGTACTTATAAAGAAGCAAATCCAAATACAGAAATTACGGAATTAGATTTATTTGCATTAGATCTTCCTTATTACGGAAATATCGCGATTTCAGGTGGATATAAACGTAGCCAAGGCATGGAGTTAACAGCTGAAGAAGAGAAGGCGGTTGCTACAGTAGATCAATATTTAAATCAGTTTTTAGAAGCTGATAAGGTTGTATTTGCATTCCCATTATGGAACTTTACAGTACCAGCACCATTAATCACATATATTTCATACTTATCTCAAGCTGGAAAAACGTTTAAATATACAGCAAATGGTCCAGAAGGTTTAGTTGGTGGTAAGAAAGTAGTTGTGTTAGGTGCTCGTGGTTCAGATTACTCTTCAGAGCAAATGGCTCCTATGGAAATGGCAGTTAATTACGTAACAACTGTACTTGGGTTCTGGGGAATTACAAATCCAGAGACAGTTGTAATTGAAGGACACAATCAATATCCAGATCGTTCACAACAAATTGTTGAAGAAGGTCTAGAAAACGTTAAAAAAGTAGCAGCGAAATTTTAATTTATGATAGTAAATGGAAAAACCAACATGGATGACCGTGTTGGTTTTTTAGTCTATTTTTCATGTTAAAAAATGTATATTTATAAAATAAAAGAAAAGTTCGAAAATAGTATTGCAAAATATTATATAGCAAACTATAATGAGTTCAAGAATAGTTGATACTTAAATTAAATATTCAGAAAATTCAATTAGTTAAAATTGGAAAATGAGATAAGGAAATTTGAATGGGGGTTATATTATGGCGAATAAAGTACCGTTTTCGTTCATAGTAGTTATTGGATTAATGTTATTTGCACTATTTTTTGGAGCAGGAAATTTAATTTTCCCAGCGATGCTTGGTCAATCAGCAGGAGAGAATGTATGGATTGCTAACGCTGGATTTTTAGTAACTGGTGTTGGATTACCATTACTAGGTGTACTAGCATTTGGTTTTTCAGGTAAAGATGATTTACAGTCATTAGCAAGTCGTGCTCACCCAGTGTTCGGGATTGTATTTACAACAGTCCTATACTTAGCGATCGGTCCGTTATTTGCAATACCGAGAACAGGAAATGTATCTTATGAAATTGGTCTTAAGCCGTTTATGCCAGAGGGAGTAGGTTCTACACCTTTAATTCTTTTCACAATTATATTCTTTAGCATCACTTGTTTTTTTTCGCTAAATCCCGCGAAAATTGTCGATATTGTTGGAAAAATTTTAACGCCAATTAAGTTGACTTTCATCGGTATTTTAGTAATCGTTGCTTTTATACATCCGATTGGAGATATGCAAGCACCAGTGGAAGCTTATACATCACATGCATTCTTTAAAGGATTCCAAGAAGGATACTTAACGATGGATACGCTTGCATCATTTGTATTCGGGATTATCATCATCAATGCTATTAAAGAAAAAGGTGCGAAAACGAAAACACAAATTATGGTCGTTTGTGCAAAAGCGACAATAATTGCAGCATCTATTTTAGCAATTATCTATACAGCTCTTTCTTATATGGGTGCTTCAAGTGTTGCAAAGCTTGGACATTTAGAGAACGGCGGAGAAGTATTAGCGAAAGTTTCTAACTACTATTTCGGATCATATGGCGGAGTATTATTAGGATTAATGATTACAGTAGCTTGTTTAACAACTAGTGTGGGACTTGTATCAGCATGTTCTTCATTCTTCCATAAGTTATTCCCAAATGTTCCTTACAAAGCAATTGCAATCACACTATGTGTATTTAGTGCAATTGTTGCAAACGTAGGATTAACACAGTTAATCGCAGTTTCTGTTCCAGTATTAACAGCAATTTATCCACTAGCAATCGTATTGATTTTCTTAACATTCTTCCATTCATTATTCAAAGGAAGAGCTGAAGTTTATCAAGTGAGCTTAATCGTAACATTTATCATCAGCTTATTCGATGGATTAAGTGCAGCTGGAGTTAACATTGAAGTAGTAAGCCAAGTGTTCACTAAATTCCTTCCGATGCAGGAAGTAGGATTAGGCTGGATCTTCCCAGCGATTATCGGTGGATTTATCGGATATGGCATTAGCGTTGTAAAAATGAAAAATCAAGTTCAACCAGCAACTAGAGCGGATAAGAAAATAGGTTAAATAAAAAAGTTATAGAACTTGTTTCTATAACTTTTTTTGTTACTATTAATAATGAGAAAAAATAAAGTATATAAGTTACGTTTAATATTTTAACAATTGTTCAGTTCCTAACCTTTGAA
>NZ_JBMDKC010000178.1:0-5403 GCF_057809515.1 Bacillus sp. FG16 | reverse complement strand
TTATTTGAGAAACAAAGATTATGCACGTACGAAGAGTTGAAGCAACGAGCGGTGTCTTACTGTTCGGTCCATTTGACGATACACCTCTAGTCCACATATTTTCTCTGATGGTTATTCCTGTTAAAATATAGGTATAATATCCATTTGGCTTGCGGAGAGTGTGAAAAATGAACGCTCAGATTCCTTTCTAACAACACAAAAAGGAATAGTGAATGCATTTTCTATGTCGAACAATAAAAACGGCAGATACTATAAAGAGTAGTAGGGGAATTTTAGAGGATAACATAAAATTTCACGTACCATATTGTATAATAAAAATAAAATCCTCCCAAAAACTCCACAAGGGTTGCTTCTTCTCTCCTTTTTCCGATACAATAGATACATATACTTTCTTTGCCCATTCCCCCGAAAAAGGGGCCTAACAAAAAAGATAGAAAATGAAATCAGAAAGGTAACTCATAGTATGAATCAACCTTTAGTGAATTTACGAGTGGATTTTGCTTTTAAGCAATTATTTGGAACAAGAGGAAATGAACAGATTTTAATGCAATTTTTGAACGTGACGTTAGCGTCTTCGCTTTCTTCGCCGATTCAAACGCTGAAAATAGAAGACCCACATATGCACCGCGAATATGAAAAAGACAAATTGTCCATTCTAGATGTATTAGCAACGTTAGACGATGAGACCCAAATTTCCATTGAAATTCAACTCTCTGACCAAAATGATTTCCTCAAGCGTAGTTTGTATTATTGGAGTCGCTTATATGCTTCTCAAATGCAAAAAGGTGATTCTTATGATACATTACGAAAGACAATTACGATTAATATTTTGAACTTTCCTGTCTTTCCAGAGTACGAAACGTTCCATACGACGGGGAAACTATGGGATATTGAGTTACAAAAATTACTTGTAGACGATTTGGAACTTCATGTCATTGAAATCCCTAAATTAATGGCACAATGGAAACAAGAACAAGTAAATCTGTGGGAAGACGATGTGGCACGATGGTTACTTTTGTTATCTGCCAATGAAGATACACAATTAACGCATACGCTGGAGGAGATCGCTATGAACCGAGACCCGATTTTAAAAGATGCGATGCAAAAGTGGGAAAAGATGAGTCAAGATCCTGGATTCCGTATGTTATATGAAGCAAGACAAAAGGCTCTGATTGATGAGACTTCTAAGTTCAAGTATGCAGAGAAGAAAGGCATAGAAAAGGGACGTAAAGAAGGAAAAGAAGAAGGGATTCAAGAAGGGAAAATCCAACTGATTCAGGGCATGCATAAAAATGGCATGGATATCGAAGATATTGCGAAGTTTACAAATATGGAACTGTCGGAAATACGTCTTATTTTAGACAAGTAAAGTGTACCGTACACTTTTTCACAAGGTTAGATGATTCTTTAGGGCCATCTGAACCTGAAGAACTAATATTAAAAAATGAATATTCAGAAATATATAGACCGAATGAACCTTTTTATGCTACACTTGGCGTAACCGATACTATACCACCCTTTGCTCCCTGATTTGTATAACAAGTTAGGGAGCTTTTCGTATGTTTGATGTTCTATGCTCCTTTTATCGCAGATGCCTATGAAAAAGAAAACGTATACTATTTTATATGCTATAGAAATTGATTTTTTTAATTATTTTCCATGAGAATGCTGATTTGCATATTCTACATAACGTTTTACTGATAAATGAGAAAGAAATCCCGTTCTTTTTTTGATTTCCTCTATAGACATATTCCTTTCTAGACAACGTAGAATAAAAGTATTCCGTAAGTGCTGTGCGGAAATTCCTTTTCTCAATTGCGCTCTGGCTACTTCTAATCGAAGCATCTTTTGCACAGCAATTGCTGTTAATGCTTTCGGGGCATCATTGTCATACACCCAGCGGAATGTGCCTCGTTTAAAATCAAATGCAACGAATAAAGGATCTGTACTATGATATCTAGGACGAACTGGTTCCGGTATCGTTCTATAATAGGTAAATAAACGTATTTTATCTTCTTCTTCTAAACGGATGATTCGTTTATTCCCCTTACTATGCACAACTGTAATCATGTTCTTTCCAAAGTGTATCTGTTGCATCTGTAACGATACGAGTTCTTGTAGTGTAAGCCCATAATCCAAAAGAAGTGATAGGATGGATACATTTCGTTCTATGAGAAGCGGCCGAACAGAAAGTTGTTCTTCTGACAATCCTTCAGGTGAAGAAAGAATGTTTTTTAGCTTTTTCTCTTCTTCCGTCGTAATAAAGTCCTCCTTGCGTAGGGCCCGATTTGGTGGAGTAATTCCCTGCATTTCTACGATAGGACTTGGAATATCCAAGAATTGATACAATTTTTTTAACACGACTGCAATTCTATGAATAGTCTTCTCACTATATTTTCGTGTATATTGGAGTTCCTGAAAATAGGATTCAAAATCCCGCTTGTCCAGATTTCTCCATATACTCTCTTCTTGAAAACGATTAGATGCTTGCAGCCATCTTCCGAAGTCCTCAATATCATAGACATATCGTTTAATTGTGGATGGCTTCCTTCCTCGACTAGATAAGAAGAAAGCAAATTGTTGCAATGTATCCTCAAATTCTTGTGGATTCAATTACTTATCGCCTCACTTTTTCTGTATGGTCTTAGTTATATCCAAGTTTCATTTCAGCTTAGCTGGGTATTTCCAATCTCGCTTCTCTTGTTTATCAGGTTTTGTTTTTGGCTTCTTTCGCCCTATTTTGTTCTTCACCTGATTTTGTTGTTCGAAGGTATCTAACTTTGTTTGTATTTTCTCTATTTGTTCTTTTACGTCTTTAAGCTCCAACTTGATTTCTGAGAGCAACCTTAAAATGGCATCACCTTTGTTCATAACAACCACCTTATTTCAGAAGATGAATATTTTCTCAATACATAATAGATTGAATTTTCTGTTTTA
Organism: Bacillus sp. FG16; assembly: GCF_057809515.1. Taxonomy (NCBI): domain Bacteria; kingdom Bacillati; phylum Bacillota; class Bacilli; order Caryophanales; family Bacillaceae; genus Bacillus; species Bacillus sp. FG16. The sequence continues at coordinate 2,466 of NZ_JBMDKC010000178.1, read as the reverse complement.
TTAAGTGTAATTAAGAAGAATAACTGTCATTATTCCCTTCTTGAAGGACGGACTATGCGAATAGAACCGTTCTTTTTTGTTAATCCCTTTTATTATTTAGAAATTTATTATACTACAAATTTGAATAACTTTCATTTCATCTGTTACCTATGGACAGAACATTTCAATAATTTCCACGATTTCATATAATGAAAAATAAAGTATTCCTGTCCTTCTTCCCCCTTTTTCGGGGGGAAGGGGCAAAACACCCTATCTGCAAAATCAATTAAAAATCCCACGGCCTAATCAGGCCGTGGGATTTTTAGATTACTCATTGTGAAAGTGCAAGGTGAATTCGTAATATTCAAAATAAATATTATCAATTTACTTTATTTTATACTCATGACAAAATATAATTACGCTAAATTTTTCTTTCAATCTTTTCCCTAATAAAGATTGAAGCCATTCACAATGTTTAGCTTGAAAAAGGAAAGCTCATTTCTTGTAAAAGAATGAGCTTTTTCTTTACTCTTTTTCATACATATTTTATCATATAGTTTACGATATTACTACAGTATTCTTATGTGTTTTCTTATGTTTATCCTGTATTATTATTTTTGGAGAAACAATAAACATACACGCTATATCAAAAACGATAGTTTTTGATAATTATAAAATAAACAAAATTTAATCCTTATAAATCGCTTAACTATGTTATCAAAACTATTGTCAAAATCAAATTAACTTTAACTACCTTTTATGATAAAATCATCTTATAAAGGTTAGGTGATTTCATGAATTCATATATTTATGGCTATGCAAGGGTAAGTACCCAACAACAAGATTTGATTCGTCAACTCGACATGCTGCAAAATTATAACTGTACTGAAGTTTTAACTGAAAAAATATCAGGTACGAAAAGTAATCGTCCAGAGCTTACTCGATTAAAAGATAAAATTAGACCGGGTGATACTTTAGTTGTTGAAAGCTTTTCTAGATTAGGAAGAAGTACCAAAGATTTAATTGAACTTGTTGATTTTTTTGAGACTAAGGGAGTTAAGCTAATTAGTATTAAAGAACAGTTCGATACGAATACACCCCAAGGAAAATTGATGTTAACAGTATTTCAAGCATTCAGCCAGTTTGAAAGAGACTTGATTGCTCAACGTACACTAGAGGGTCTTAAAAGTGCAAGAGCAAGGGGAAGAGTAGGTGGGCGCCCTCGTGTTAAGGACAGTTTCCTTCAGAGAGCATTGAAGTTATATGATTCTAAAGAATATAGCATCCAGGAAATTGTAAACATGACAGGTATTAGTCAAGCTACACTCTACCGGTATATACGAAAAAATCAGCAAACCGAAAAACGCGAACAAATTAAAGAATAAACAGCCAATATTCGTATGTTGTTATGTGTGGAAAATAATAGTAAAATTGTTAGGGGAAAAGCAAGGTACGAAAAGAAGTGGAGCAATATCTCCGATATGATTTTAATATGGAAATGAACGCATCTAATGAATATGTATTTTTTGTTCCCTACAAAGATATTGATGATTTAACAAAACAGGTTGAAGATATTATCTGTGAGATTGCAAATACCGCTGATTGGAGCAATTGTTTCATTGAAGCGGATACATATTGCGATGAATTAAACTTGTATTGGTGAAATATTTTAAAGGGTTTATCCTGCATGAATAGGCAGTCGATCCCCCATTTCAAAAATCAATGGAAGCAAAGAAGTTCGGTGGGGATTAACTGCCCGTAAAGGCTCTATTGGCTCAACTGATAATTAGTAGGGAATGAACGCATGAATACAAAACTCTTATTGATTAACGTTTCACTTTATTTGTATTTCTTTGAAAGATAGGAGAACTAATATTGACTAAGAAATTTAGATTATCAAATGAAGAGGAAAAACAATTCAATCAATTTCTTGCAACAGATGATTTTGCAGAAATATTAGCAATTATTTGGAGATATGGATCTAAACGAAAAGGGTATTTTTCTATCAGAAATAAGAAATAAGAAATTCCAGAGCGATTTCGTGAATTAGTTGTGAGAAGTAATTTTGTAAGATACTGCAAGAGAGAACGGGAAGGAAAAGTGAACTTTTGGGAAATTGGGATAAATGAATACCATCCGCTTGTGAAAAAGATAGAGGAAATGAACTGGACGCCAATTTCAGAAAAAAATCGAACCTTTCCCAAAGGGATTTTTAACGAAAAAGTGTTTGTTGCGACTTATATCCGCTTATTACATGATTTAGGAACTGTACATGGCCAAGATAAAGGAAAAATATATAAACGTGCCATGGATCTGTTGATGTATTGAACAACATAGCTCGTGTGTTAGGGGCACGGCAACATCGCCATCAAGCTAAGGAAAAGAGATACCCCCAAACCGAATAAAATAGGGGTATCTCTTTTCTATATATCTAACCTTATTTCTTTGTTCATACAACAGAACTTATATTTCTTTCCACTGTTACAA
>NZ_JBMDKC010000177.1:0-5435 GCF_057809515.1 Bacillus sp. FG16 | reverse complement strand
AACTGTATACATCTCAATTAGAGCAAGGTATGCCTTACCGTTCTTTGCGAAAAACTATTACCATCAATCTATTAGATTTTAAGCTCTTTCCTCAGTATGAAGATGTGCATACAGTCGGACAGTTTTGGAGCAAGCAACATCAAGACGTGTTGCTTGAAGATCTGGAAATTCATTTCATTGAGATCCCTAAATTATTACAACAATGGAGAAAAGAAGAAATTAATCTGTGGGAAAATGAATTTGCTCGTTGGTTACTTTTACTGCCAGCGCATGAGGATGAACATTTGACCCACACATTGGAGGACATCGCTATGAAACAAGATCCGGTGTTACAAAAGGCCATCCACAAATGGGAAAATATGAGTCAGAGTAGTTCTTTCCGTCTCGCATATGAAGCACGTGAAAAAGTGTTATTTGATGAACAAGCGAAATTAGCACATGCTCGTGAGGTTGGGATAGAAGAAGGTATGGAAAAAGGAAAAGAAGTAGGCATTCAAGAAGGTAAATTAGCCGAAAGAGAGCAACTTATCCGTGGCATGCATAAAAACGGCATGGATATCGAAGATATTGCAAAATTTACGAATATGGACCTGTCGGATATACGACATATTTTGGGACAATAACAAAGATACACCCATCCTATGCGATAGGTGTATCTTTGTTATTGTCTGATTATTCAGAATATAGACGATTCATTTCTCCCTTATCAAACAATTGATTATACTGTTCCTGTATACTTTGGAGTTGTAACTGTAGTCCTTTTGCCAGTGGTGTCATTTTGAGGTCTTGTTGTAAAATGAGCAATAACTGAGACACTTTTATAAGCATCTCGTGAATCTCATATGATTCTTCTATCAAACCATCTATAGAAACCTGCTGAAGAATCGATTCAATTCTGCTTATTTTCCAATCAATTTCTTGTAACAATTGTGTAGAATTACCAGACCATGACTTATCCACGTATAATTCCTCTCCTGTCTTTCTATATCTATTTGCATCCAACTTACTGATAGTTTCCATGTTACTATGGAAAAATAGAAAAGGAAACCTAGAAATTCAAACGATACACTTCTGCTGTTACATTCTTTTCAATTGTTTTTATAACTGAAATTTATATATGTATGACTATTCCTGTAAGTTTAGTGGTATATGGTATAAGCATTCCGAATTTCTATTAAAATATCAGCAATTCGTTTGCCATTTTTCAAAATCATGTGATTTGTTGTATACCCATCTATACATTGTCTTAATTCTTGATTTAATATGACTTCTATTTCACCGTTTTCCCGCATGTTACTCGTTAATAAGGTCGGCTCTTTATTTAACAAGTAATACAATTGTAAGGTTTCAGCCAATACTGTCACTAATGGTCTCAATAGAATATCATGGTGTGGAAGCATATCAGCAGCAATTTGTTTATTTAAAACGAATTGAATGCCATTTTCTTTTACATCAAATCGATATAAGAAAATCATTTACACATAGCACACCCTTTTCATATGATGTGTGAAGATATAAGAGAGAATAAGAATCGTATAACTGTTGTATCATCCGCTTATTCCCTCAACTGAATAAAAGAATGGTCTATATTCATTATATATCAGGGGAAGTCACTATTCAATTTGTTATTTCATTTTAGCTGGATATTTCCAATCTGGCTTATATTTTTTATCAGGGTTTATATTTTTTGTTTTGATTTCTTTTACCCTACTTCGTTCTTCACCTAGCTTACGGATTGCATGTTTACACTATCTATGCCTAGTATGCGGTGAACGTTATGGACAAAAGAACTTCTCCCCAATGTATGTGTCGTACCAAAGGGAACGCCTAATTCTTTTGCTATCCGTACCACACCTTTAGAGCCGGAGGTTGCACCACCATGCCCCATATGTTCTAACATAAGCATGACAATATCTGCATTCCGTATCATTTTGCGTAATGTAACTTCTCGTTCCCTTTTCCCGTGCACCCACTGAAAATTCCCACCTCTAACGGTAATTTCTTCTTCAATGGCTGCTCGACCTGGTTCAAATCCTACCATCAAAATTGTCTTTCCTTCCAACGTTTGTACATACTCTTTTTGATTTTTTTCTTGCTTTCTCTTCATACGGGCTGGTTTACTAAAATCATTTACAAAACTAGACGGATACGCCCAAGCAACCCTGACAATGTCTGGAGAACTCTTGGAATAGGCAAGATCAATAATATCTCCCTGGGCGACAGAAGCAGCATCTTTTGGCGGAATCCAAAATCGATGAGGAGCTCCATTGACATATATACGATTCTGTTGCATGTCTTTCTCCACAAAAAATTGTTGTCGTTTTTCATCATATTCTACAATGGCATAGGAACAACAACCACGTTCTTCATTTGGTGGCATATGTCGCCTTTCGGCCACTTCAAATCTATGCTTATACCGTCCACCCGACACAGATGCATTTTCTGTTACATACACGCAATCCCCATGTTCTAATTCTAACGCTCTGACAATGCGTTCGGGAACAAAACATCCTATTCCTTGTAATTCGCCTCCCTTTAATTTACGCTGAAATACATACGATTCCCTCTTTTCAAAAGGTTCTGTTTTAGCAAGAGAATGTGTATGAAGGGGATTCGTCTCTGGTTCTGTGAGTTCCTTCTCTCTATGGGGTGTTTGTACGATGGTTACATCTGGTAAACGAAGGATATCTTTCATTACATGTAGATAGCTCTGTAGAACCTCCTCAGTTTTCACAATTGATTGTTCCTGTAATTCTATTTCACAAATGACCGCTTCCATACCTTTCTTTAATTCCGACAAAATGTTTTGTTTATCCATCTTTTCCACCTCTCTAGTCATAGTCGCAAAATAGGTAAAGTTCAGAAAATTAAAACCTATTAGATTAATATTAACATATCCTCCATGAACAAACTATCGAATATAGAAACGTTTATATTGTGCTCATCTTCCACCTGTTGGTCATGTATGGTGAAAAGACGGTCGAAAAAGGGGTATGACAACCAAAATGGTTTTCCGGGGCCATATGCAAATAAATTCCAATTCTCTTTAATATAGAGGGCAAACTGTAACAAAAACGAACATTTTTGTTACGTTTTCTATTTGAAAATATAAATGTCTTAACTGTTGAATTAGCTGTAACTAAATACTGTACCAAAAATAATTTGTCACAATATGAATTAGCACCATTTTTGTTACAATATTTTGTTTTGTTATGGAAAATTATTGCATATGGCCCCATATTTCGCTTTTGGTTGCCATACCCCTGTAAGACTTTTAACTTCAAATTCTATTGGAATATCTAGTTTGATATACACACTAACCACCTCAGCGTTAGTATGTATAATCCTATTGAAAATGTACATGTTTATTCAAGCGTTACTGTACATATTTAAACTAGCATTTATAACTAGTATGAAAATCAGTTTCTTTTAATAAATCTAAGAGATTGATATTGGACCAACGGTTCCTGATCTCCTGTTTAATTTTAGGTAAATGTGGGGGTTCCGGTTGTTTGTCTAGAGGGGTAACCCGAATCCATCCCTTGTTATTCCTACTCGTAATCGCAATTTTACCGTTACTTTTATTTTCAAATCCTTGATTCAGTAAATGGAGCTTGTCTTTCATCAATTGAATAATATCTGAAATAAAAGGTTCTACATCGATTGGTACTTTTAGAGCTTGGAAATATTCTTCTTTGTGTTCTTCAAAATCTTGAGGTAAATCTTCATCTGGGTTCCGGTATCGATCAGCACCTTCAATCCAGATTTCTTTACACCGAAGCCGTATTCGGAGAGATTGTAAAACAGCAATTTCATAATTGATTCGATTTACCCTCTCTATCCCTTTACTATCTGTCTCAATAATAATATCCCTCCATTTGGGTTGAATGACTCCCTCAATAGGAACTTCGTCCCCGCTGGCAAAGAAGCGCTGACCACTATCACTGTATTCCTGAATAAGTTGAAGAGCTTCAATGATAGGTTGGTGAGATAGATTATTAGACTTAAACGTAAGATTTTTTAAAATATCACAAAGAGCACTTCTATAATGTCCTCGTCTTTATATAAATTTTTTCTTTATACTCTCGACTGTTTCTCGACATATCTTTGATAATATCTCGAATGGTGGAAGAACTTACAATTGGATATAATGTATCCTGAATGATTCCATTTGGATGATCAACAGTTGCTTTTAATAAGTTAAGAATGTGTTTGTTTTTCCCTTGTACTTTTTCTAACTCTGCCACTGTTTCATTACGGGTTGTATTCTTTGCTTTATTCCCAAACTTAAGCGTGATTTCATCTAACAAATCAGCTAGATAGTCAATGATTTCTGATTGGCGATGATAAAATAAGATAGCAAGTAAGGTGTAACGAATATATATTGGATGTGCACGTAATTCTGTTACTGTCTCAGTAGCTGCACGAAGTCGATATTTCTTTATTAATTTTGGAGTCAAATGGTGAAATAGGCCATTTGGAATTTGAAGATGTCGAATAGCCAATAATTTTTTGACTTCCATCTCCATTGTATTGACACTTGGTTTACGGGGAGAAGATAATAGTTGTCGAAAAGCTAAAATATCACTTTCCTCTTCATCAGAGACTATATTATCATGTGTTTCTAATAAATCATCTAATCGAGTACACGTCTTAGAGGATAATTGTTGATAGGTTTCCTGATACAAATTCTTTTCAAAAGTATCGATAGCAGAATCAATCATTCGCTTTAAGCTCCCGATAGAAGGGGGTTCCACTTTCCACTTACGAAAGAGACTGTATGCTTGGTTTGTTAAGTAATCTGTATTATGGGTAAAGGGAACTTGTCCTTCTAACCATTGTTCAAAGCGTTCATTGTCTATACGTGTAAGTTCTTGAAAACCAAAGAAATCCCTTATGTTTTTTCGATGTCGAGTGTAAGTCTTTTCTTTTCCACCCCAACGATACTCTTCAAAACGCTCAGGTGAAATATCTAATTGCTTAGCTATGTATTCAATAATTACTTTGGGAACATCTTGTTTTGTACTAGGGAATCCGGCTTTTTGTTGGAAGTATTTTAATAACAAAGCAAAGCCTAAACGGTTTGCCTCTGTTTTATTTACCATAGATAAATGTAGTTCGTTTGGCATTAATACAAAATCTGTTAAAAGCTCGTCTTCATTCCAATTCTTCTTCATAGACTCTCCTTCTGATCTGTGTAGTTTACTACTAGTATAATTTCAATCACAGAGAACCATCAAGAAAAAACAGAAGATTGTTATAATTAGAATATTTTACATTTATTGATGTTTATCTGACGGACTAGAGCAGCTACCCTGTGACTAGGCCTTATAGGTCCGTATATTCATTTTAATTCATTTGTATGTTTTAATGATCCGTATAAAATAAACAATCATGACTTTACAGTCACACCCATATATGAAAAGGGGTGTGAC
>NZ_JBMDKC010000176.1:0-5466 GCF_057809515.1 Bacillus sp. FG16 | reverse complement strand
GAATGGAAAACATGTATTTGGCATGCCTTTTTTCCTAATTAAGCTGAGTAGTTACGTTTTAATTTTAAATAAGCGAAAACAAAACAAGTAATGAGAAGTGGATATAAAATAGACCATCCGGTAAATGGAAATAGCACACTTGTAATAATGAGAGATAGATAACTAAAACGAATCCCCCATTTATTTCCTTTTAATAAGCGGACACCAGCTGCACATCCACAAATATACGTCAAGATAAACGATGCGTTTGGTATTTGTAACAAAGTAGATAATCTTACAAAGTCCATCGAATACAGTATAAGAACAATGGTAAAACCACCTGCTAAGAATACAAGGGAACCAATGGGCGTACCTGTTTTTTTACTCGTGATTGCAAAGTGTTTAGGAGCTTGCTCCTTTATTGCTAAAGAATAGGCAACCCTGGAAGTAGCGCCAATATAAGAGATTTGGGATGCAGTGCATGTCAAAAATCCAATCATTCCTGTTACAAACGCTCCTTTTTCTCCAAATACTTTTTCCACAATATGGACAAAAGGCGCACTAGATTGTCCATCACCATAGCTATGTGTTCCGATTACAGCGACTGCGGTCAGTACATATAAGATACCAATGACTATGGCTGCGATTGTAATGCCTTTAATCGCTTCTCTTTGTGGATTTACAAATTCTTCAGACAAATGAGAAATTGCTTCCCAGCCAATAAAACACCAAAATAGGAGGGTGGCCGCTTGTACCACGCTGAACCATCCATCTGGAATAAAAGGAGTAAAGTGTTTGGATTCTATATTAGGGACTGCTCCAGCAATCCCTAATACTAAGACGGTAATAATGGCTATCATCATTACAATTTGTAAGCTACCGGCTACTTTCATTCCAAGTAGATTGGTCAACAGACAAATAATGAGAATCCCTACAGCAACGCCTATTTTATAGGAGTCCTCCCATCCTAAGGCGGCGCAGAAATAACCACCACCTGTTAAAGCGACAACGGGCGCACCAACTTGTACAGACATAAAAAAAAACCAGCCAACAAGTGCGCCCCATTTTTCTCCAAATGCTTCTGTAACAAAGTGAGAAACTCCTCCTGCATTGGGAAAACGGGCAGATAAAATCCCCATTGATAATGCCATCGGTAACACCAATACCATCATTCCACCCCAAGCAAGTAAAGAAGCAGGTCCTGCCATCTCTGCTGCCATTCCAGGGATTAACAAGATACCGGAGCCTAAAACAGCACCAATATATAAAGCAACTGCTTGTGGTAAACCGATCGTTGCTTGTAAACGATTTTTCATGAATTGTTCTCCTTTATTTCTCTATTTTAACGTGTATGTGATGTAGGAACAGAACGAGCTGTGGATACAAGAATCGATTGTAAAATGTCAAATGATCTTTGTGGTAAATTGGATAAATTCGGATCACTAAATCCGTGTGTGTCTTCGCACATCCCTTGTAAGTATATATTTGCTTGTAATGTATCGTTCGTTTTAATCTGATAATCTCGTTCTACTTGGTAGTTCCCTGCCGTATCTACTACAAAATAATCTTTGATATGTCGGAATAAAGCGGGATATTTTGGTTTCCGGTAACCTGTAGCTAATATAATGGCATCTGTTTCTAATACAACTTGTGTATCTTCCAGCATATGTTGGAAGCTTGCTTGCAGGAAACCTTCGGTATGATGTGTGACCTGTTGTAACGTCATATTCCCTAGAATGCGAAGTCTTTCACTCCCATTTACCTTTTCTGCATACATCATATGATAGATATGATGGATTAAGTCGGCATCCACTACTGCATAGTTTGTATGTTGATAACTATTTTGTAGTTGTTCTTTTTTATGTAGAGGAAGTTCGTAAAAGAAATCAATGGCTTCTGGATAATAGAGTTGGTTTGTAAATGCACTATCATCAATCGGTTGAAAATTATATTTTCGCATCGTAGACGTCACAGTTGCATTGGGATATTCTGTTCCTAAATAGGAAAAGATTTCTGCTGCACTTTGCCCCGAACCAACTATAAGAAAACGGTATGTATGATGTGTATGGGGATAATATGTTTTGATTGTATGCATAAATTCATGGGAATGAAACACACTTCCCTCTTCTACCTGTATACCAGGTGGAACAGCTGGAATACCGCCAGTTGCCACAACAAGATTATTTGTCAAGTATTCCTGTATTTCTCCTGTTCTATTGTTTCTTGTTTTAATTTTAAAAATATTGATACCATCATAAGGTACGGCCTCGATATTCGTAACTTCATAGTTATATCGGATGTATGTCTCTAGCTGACCCGCAATCCAGGAATAGTAATCTGCAAATTCCCTTCGACTGGGATAAAACTCACGTAGATTAATAAATTCATGTAGGCGCTGTTTTTGTTTTAAGTAATTTAAAAATGTAAACGGACTGGTTGGATTACGCGTTGTAACTAAGTCTTTTAAAAAAGAAACTTGTAAATCGGATCCTGGAATCATCATATTGGGATGCCAATCGAAATGTTCTTTTTTCTCCAAAAACAATGCCTCCATATCTTCTTGATGCTCATGAATGGCAATTGCTAACGCAAGATTGGATGGACCCATTCCAATTCCAATCACATCATATACCTTTTGCATATACATACATCGACCTCCACATTTATTTTTTATGTTGTAAGATACTCTCGAATGAACGTCTCTACGTAAAAACATGTTGTGATCTATTTTCATCGAAATTGCCCACCTCCAAAAAATATAGCTTACGGCAAAATAAGTCAATTTATTTATTTGTATATCAACTTGAGAAAATTCTAGATTTACCTTGTCTCATTTCAATTTTTAAATAAAAAGAGAACGGCAGCACAACTGAATGATAGAAACACAAAGGATTTACACATATCCATACAGATAGAGTATACAAACACGAACTGCAACTGATATAGATTTACATTCGATCATATAAATATATAAAACTTCATATGAATTGTCTAAATTTGACGAATTATTTTACGAGCTTTTAAAAATTTCTAGGAGTAGAATATGTTGCTATAAACCATTCATATATTTTAGGAGGATGATGATTTTGAAACAATCTATATTAAAAACTGTTTTATGTTCTACGTTAGTATGTTCTAGTCTGGTCCCAGGTCTGTCTTATGCCGCAGAGAAATCGGATCCCGGGATGACCCTACCTAATCTTTCAAAAGCTGAACAGGCACAGGTATCCAAAGAGGCTCAAGAACTATTGAAAAAAATGAGTCCTTACCTGGCAAAAAAAGATGGAAAAATCGTATTGACTTCCCATGATTATCAGAAAATGAATATTACTGCTGAAGAATTACAAGCGTTTGAAAAAGGGATAGCATTCGCAACGAATACAAATATGAAGGTTACAAAGTCAGGTGTTACCAAGGGAATGTCTAATTTCTCAGTCGATAAAGATGATGAAAAAGTTGTCGTTACATTTTCAGCTAAAGACATTAAAATTTATTTGGCAGTGGGCATGGTTGCAGCTACTGTAGCAGGTATCTTAGCACTTGTACTTGGCGGTGCTCCTGCACTGACAATTGGAGCACTTGTCATTACACAAAGTGCGTTAGCAGGTATTATCAGTGCTGTTATTGGTACAGCGATTGAAATTAAGCAGTTATTCTGGGATGGACAAGATATTTCCATTGTAGTTCCACGAGATACGATTGCAAACTTTCATGGCTATTTCTATATTTGGCATCAAAATCAATATTATACATATATGATTTGACCCTAGTAGTACTTGTCTTAAAGGAAGTTTGGGGGAACGATTGATTGATACATCTTCATCATTTAGGTAGAAAACAGAATGTGATGGTTTTCTACCTAACATAAAAAATCCTTCCTGGACAGCTGATTACATGCATTGAAATATCGCTTTCTGAGAAAGAAACATGGAGAAAATATGTAAAGGTAGCATTCTTTATCCATATGATAAATAGATGACATAGTTCTTATTTTGAAACTCCTATCCTTTACGGTGGATGCGGAGTTTCAACTATGCATACACCCTATAGTATGATGCTAGTCTAAATGATAGACACCTCGAACAGAGAGTTTATACTAAAAACAAATAAACTAGTTCGAGAGGTGTCTTATGAAGAAAAAACTATATGATGTAGATTATAAAAAAACAAGCTGTTCAACTTTGTCAGGAAGAAGGACAAACAATTGCTCAAACTGCAAGAAATTTAAGGATTTCATATAAAACACTACACCGTTGGTGTAATGAATATAAACAAAGTAAAGGTACCGGATTTGTAGGATCTGGAAACATCAAACCAGAAAATCAAGATCTCCTCACTTTAAAGAGGCGTAATCGTGAGCTCGAGGAAGAATTAGCTATCTTAAAAAAGGCACTGGGCATCTTCAGCAAGGACCAGAAGTAATCTACACATTCATTATGGATCACCGAGATGAATTTCATGTAGTGAAGATCTGTCAAATTTTCGGTGTATCACGTAGTAGTTATTATGCATGGTTGGAGCGCCCTAACAGCTCACAGAAAAACAGAAAAGAGCAGCTAATCAAAAAAATCCGAAATGAATATTTACAATCGAATCAAATTTATGGAAGCCCTAAAATTACAAAGGAATTGCAAAAACAAGGTATCCGTGTTTCACAAAAAACTGTAGCACGTTTGATGCAACAAGAAGGCCTTCGGTCTAGTACAATGCGAAAATATAAAGCAACAACAAATAGTAAGCATCCATACAATGTGTATGCAAACTTGTTAAATCAAAATTTTATAACCAATAAACCGAATCAAGTATGGATGCCAGACATCATGTATATTCACACGGAGGAAGGTTGGTTGTATTTAGCAAGTATTATGGATTTGTACACACGAAAAATTGTCGGTTGGCACATTGCTACTCGTATGACAAAAAAATTAGTAATCCAAGCATTACAACGCGCTTTAGCCCAAGAAACGATTGCCGAAGGCATCATTCACCATAGCGATAGAGGGAGTCAATATGCTTCTCATGAGTATCAAAAAATCTTAAAAAAAGAAAAATTCCAAGTAAGTATGAGTCGTAAAGGAAATTGTTATGATAACGCAGTGATTGAATCTTTTCATAGTGTATTAAAAAAAGAATGGGTGTATCCGAAAAAATATAGAACGCGAGAAGAGGCGAAATCCAGTATTTTTAAATATATTGAAGTATTTTACAATCGAAAACGCAGTCATTCTGCACTAAAGTATGTATCACCTATTCAATTTGAAAAAAGTTTTATGAAAAGCAAAAATCTACAGCTGCTTAATGAATGAAATGTCTCTGTTTAGTGTGTCTACATTCTTGACATAACACCACGTCCTAAATGGTCTATTTTTCGTACAATACTTGTTGGTTCAATCCTTCTCTTTTCCTACTTTTCAAATAAACTATTCTTATTCATCTGAATTTTAAGTATAATTAACGAAATGATATTTCGATTCGAAACCGGGGTGA
>NZ_JBMDKC010000175.1:0-5802 GCF_057809515.1 Bacillus sp. FG16 | reverse complement strand
TTATAGAACCCGGTTTTAACGCTTCTAAAGCGGATGCGGTACGTGCTATGACAGACATCTTAAAGAATGAGATGAGGCTGAATGTATGATAAATTTACGACCTGAAATCGTGCAAGCTCTTGAAAATAATCAGGAGCTTGTTTCCTTATTAGGCGGAAGACGTGTTTATTATCGTAAAGCTAAAAATGCTGAAGAGTTTCCACGGATTACATTTTTTGAATTAGATAATAGACCAGATGGGTTTGCGGATAATGATGAAAGTGAAAGTGAAATCACATTCCAAATCGATATTTGGTCAAAGAGTAGTACAACAGCAATTCATCAAAAAGTGAATGAAATCATGAAAAGGATTGGTTTCTCACGTTATGCGGTTGCTGATTTATATGAAGATGATACACAAATTTTTCATTATGCGATGCGATTCGCAAAAGGAGTGGAGTTATAGATGGCCGGAGAAGTGATTAAAATTAGTTCAACTGTCGGTGTAGATAGCCTTGTTTACGCTAAGTTATTGAAAGATGATGCAACAGGTGTTGACTATAGTGCAGTGAAAGAAATGGAAGGCGCTGTAAAGATTAAAACTTCTAAAAAGGTAGCTTCGGAGATTATGTGGAGCGATAATAAAAAATCAGAAATTGCTGAGTCTGATGGGGAAGTAGAAGTAGAGATTGAACTTCGTAGTATTTCATTATCAACAAAAGCAGATATTGAAGGGTATCCAGAAGTGAAAGACGGTGTATTAGATGAGAGACGCGAAGGTGAAAAGCCTTATTTAGCAATTGGATGGCGTTTCTTAAAGGCTAATGGAAAATATCGATATGTTTGGTTATTAAAAGGGAAGCTTTCACAAGAGGAAGAAGAAGGCGAAACGAAGAAGGATAAACCAAACTTCCAAACAACGAAACTCAAAGGTTCATTCATTGAACGTGATTTTGATGATAGACCAAAATTTACAGCTGATGCGGATGAACCTACATTCACAAAGGCTATTGGTGATGGATGGTTTACAGCAGTATATGGCAAACAAACCAAGTAAAAGGGAGCAAAAGCTTTCTCTGTTTTATTAACGAGGAGGAAAAAACATGAAACTAACACTAATGATGAATAAAGAAAAGAAAACGTTTCATTTACCGGAGTTCATTCCAGCGCGTTTGATTCGTCAAGCGCCTGAGCTTGCGGATATTCCAAATAACCCTGGTCCGGAGGACATGGATAAAATGGTTCAATATGTAGTAAAAGTGTACGGTGAACAATTTACATTGGATCAATATTGGGATGGTGTAGATGCTCGCAAGTTCTTATCGACCACGACAGAAGTCATTAATGCCATAATCAACGAAACGGTAGAAGCGGCTGGTGGTACATCAGGAACTGGAGAAGAAACAAACCCAAACGCATAGAGGGAGGAGGGCTCACGTTCACTGAGTTTATGGACGAGCTCTACCTCTCTTTATTACGTCAGGGGTATAAACACCATCATATCGATAACGAAATGGATATCTGGCATTATTTAAGGCTAAACCAAAAGTATCGAGAACAAGATTATTACAATAGTGGGAACCAACATTCAAATGAAATAGAAGTTCTAGCAGAAAACATGATCTAAAGAGGGGGAAGATGATGGCAAATGAAATGAATAATTTAGTCGTTAGGCTGTCCCTTGATAATGTGAATTTTCGTCAAGGTATAGCCAATTCAGGACGTGCCGTAAGGACATTGCAGAATGAATTGAAATCAATCAGTACTGGTATGGGTGGTTTCGCTAACGCTAGTGATCAAACGCGTGCTAAAACAGATGCACTTAACAGACTAATTGAAGCACAAAAAGAGAAAGTAAGAGCATTAAGACAAGCCTACAATCAAAATAAGGCTACATTAGGTGAAAACGATGCAGCAACTCAACGATACGCTGCACAGGTCAATAAGGCGGTCGCTGATTTAAATCGTTTTGAAAATGAATTAAAGCAGGTAAACCGCCAAGCGGAACAAAAAGGAATGAATCAGTTAAACAACTCTTTAAAAGCCTTACAAGCTGAATTCCAGTCCGTTACAACAGGCATGAGCGGCTTTTCTAACGCAACTGAACAAACACGAGCTAAAATTGACGTTTTATCTCGTGTGGTAGATAAACAGAAAGAAAAGATTCGAGAACTTCAATCAGCGTATAATCGGGCCAAGGCGGAAGAAGGAGAAGCGAGTCAATCCGCACAGCGATATGCCGAGCAAATTCATCGGGCAACAGCTGAACTGAATCGGTTTGAAACGGAATTACAGCAATCAAATCAAGAATTAGAGCAACAAGGCAATCGTCTATTGAACTTCGGTAATCGCATGGAAAGCTTGGGTAATCATTTACAAAATGCTGGTATGCAAATTGGCATGGTGTTTGGCGGAATGACGTATGCAATAGGTCGAGGGCTAAAATCAGCTGTCGAAGAATCGATGAACTTCGAGCAACAGATGGCTACCATAAGGGCTGTATCGGGTGCGACTGGACAAGAGATGAGTAAACTCTCTAAATTAGCTGTAAAGTATGGGGAAGATACAAAATATTCTTCTGTTGAAGCTGGAAAAGGGATTGAAGAATTAATAAAAGCCGGCGTTAGTTTAACGGACATCATCAATGGTGGATTAGAAGGGGCTCTAAACTTAGCGGCCGCAGGTGAACTAGAACTAGGAGAAGCAGCAGAAATTGCTTCTACCGCCTTAAATGCATTTAAAAAGGATGGCTTGAGTGTTACTGATGCCGCTAACTTACTTGCAGGGGCCGCCAACGCTTCAGCCACTGATGTACATGAATTGAAATATGGTCTATCAGCTTCCGCGGCGGTTGCGGCAGGAGCTGGTATGACATTTAAAGATACAGCAACAGCTTTAGCCGTATTCGCTCAGAATGGGTTAAAAGGATCAGATGCAGGTACGTCATTAAAAACAATGCTCATGAGGTTAAATCCATCTACGAAAGAAGCGTATAACAAGATGGCAGATTTAGGGCTTATCACATATAACGCGCAGGCTGGATTTGATTTCCTCGTGAAAAATGGTGTTACGCCAGCATCTAGAAGTGTAGGAGACATCGAGGTTGCGCTAGAAAAGTATGTCATGCAAACGGAAGGGGTAACGAAATGGAATGATAAGTGTGATACAACATTCCGAGAGTTAGCTACCAGTTCCGCTTTCTTATCGTCGAAATTCTATGATCAACAAGGGAAAATTCAAAGCTTAGAACATATATCTGGCATTCTGAAAGAATCCATGAAAGATGTAACAGATCAGCAAAGAAGTATGGCGTTAGAAACATTATTCGGATCAGACGCAGTTCGTGGCGCAACGATTTTATTTAACGAAGGTTCACAAGGTGTAAACAAAATGTATACGGAAATGTCTAAAGTAACCGCTTTGGAGACGGCTAACACGAAAATGAACACGTTGAAAGGCCGTATCGAACAATTAAGTGGAGCGTTTGACACCATGAAAAAAACAATTGGTGATGCGCTTGCCCCTGTGGTTAGTGCTTTTGTCGCTGGGTTGCAGAAGCTTGTGGATGGATTTAACTCATTACCAGGGCCAGTACAAAAGGCGATTGCCATTACAGGTGGTATTGTTCTTGCGATAACCGCTATTGTCACAGTTATAGGGGTATTTCTTGGAGCTGTTGGAATGGTTGTTTCAGGTATCGGTGCTTTATCTTTAGCCTTAGCGCCAATTGGTGGAATTGCTGGAGCGGCAGCTGGAGCAGTTGGATTTTTAGGAAGTGCAATAGGGCTATTACTTGGTCCGGTTGGATTGGTAGCAGCCGCTCTTATCGGGACTGGAGTTGTTGCATATAAAGCATATCAAAAAGCAACGGAAGACAGTATTGCTTCTGTAGATCGCTTTGCTACGAGTACAGAGGGGAAAGTAAGTTCTTCCACAAAGAAAGTGCTAGGTGAGTATTTCAAGTTATCTGATGGTATTAGACAAAAGTTGACTGAAATGAGATTGAATCATGAAGTGATAACAGAAGAACAGTCACAGAAGTTAATTGGACAATATGACAAGTTAGGTAACACGATTATAGAAAAAACAAATGCAAGACAACAAAAAGAAGTGGAGGGACTGAAAAAGTTCTTTGCGGATTCTTATGTGTTAACCGCGGAAGAAGAAAATAAGCGGATGGAACAAATGAATCAACATTACGAGCAAGAAAAGCTAAAAACACAAGAAAAAGAAAACAAAATTAGAGAAATTATTCAAACGGCAGCAAATGAAAAGCGTGAATTCACTACATCTGAAAGGATTTCCTTACAAGCTTTACAAGATGAAATGGATAGAACGGCTATTCAGCATATGTCGGCAAATCAGATGGAGCAAAAAGTTATTTATGAAAACATGAGGGTACAAGCAAGTGAAATTACAGCTAGACAAGCAGCAGAAGTTGTTGAAAATAGTGCCAAAGCAAGAGATAAGGTTATTGAAGATGCAAAAAAGACTCGTGATGATAAAATTGCCTATGCGATACGTTTGCGAGATGAATCAGGAACACTGAACAAAGAAGAAGCTGATGCAGCTATTGCGGAAGCGAATCGTCAATATAATAGCACAGTTTCTACAGCGCGAGATAAGCATAAGGAAATTGTGAGTGAAGCAAAATCCCAAGCTGGGGAACATGCAAATCAAGTGGATTGGGAAACGGGTCAGATAAAATCCAAATACCAAGTCATGAAAGATGATGTCGTTCAAAAGATGAAAGAAACCTGGTCAGGTATAACAAAATGGTGGGAAGAAACAAAAACTTCAGCAAGCAACAAGGTAGAAGAGATAAAAAATACAGTTTCAAGGAAATTTGAAGAAAAGAAAAAAGCTGTCGTTGATAAAATGAGAGAAATAAAGAGCGATATTGAAGATAAGTGGAATACAGTTGAAAAATTCTTCAGCACGATAAATCTACGTTCCATTGGTAAATCCATTATAGAAGGTCTTGAAAAAGGTTTGGATGATGCGACAGGTGGTTTATATAGTAAGGCGAAAGGCATTGCTGGAGAGATTAAAAAAACTATTTCTGGAGCGCTAGAAATTAACAGTCCATCTAAAGTGATGATTCCAGTTGGTAGTGCAGTTCCAGAAGGTGTTGGCGTTGGTATGGATAAGGGGAAACGATTTGTTGTGGATGCAGCAAATAATGTAGTTGGAACGGTTAAGAAACAGATGGGGAATATGCCATCTGTTTTTGATTTTGGATTCCAAACTTCGCATTATAGTATCCCACATCATACACTTGGTGATTTCAATGGTTATACGCAACCACAATCACCTTATAACAACGCACCTACAGCAAAAAATATGTTCTCTGATAGATTAGGCAGAGAACAAGAACTGAATGTAACGGTAAATATGACAAACGTTTTAGATGGAAAAGAACTAGCAAGCGGAAGTTACGCATATACGACAAAGCTTCAAGAGCGTGACCAAAAAAGAAGAGCGGAATTTTAAGGGTGGTGGGCATGTTGGGGAAACTCAGTTTTACTTTTAATAAGATTAGAAAAGATTATGTTCAAATGCTAGTTGGAAGAAAGCGCCCTTCATGGGCTCCAATAAAAAGAAGATTGGTAAGAGTCCCTCATCGTGCAGGGGCTCTTTTTCTTCATACCGAAACGGAGGAACGACGTATTGATGTTCCTCTTGTGATTAAAGCGAAAAAAGATATGGCTGATTTACAAAAGGTAAAAGAAGATTTAGCGGATTGGCTATATACAGAGCAACCAGCCGAACTTGTTTTTGATGATGAATTAGATAGGACGTATCTAGCATTCATTGATGGTT
>NZ_JBMDKC010000174.1:0-6089 GCF_057809515.1 Bacillus sp. FG16 | reverse complement strand
TATAACCGCATTTTGTAAACCGCTTGATGTTTTTTCAAACTTTGCAACAGAACCATAACAACCACTTTATTTCATAAGATGAATATTTTCTCAATATATAATGGATTGAATTTTCTGTTTTATTAAATATAATTAAGAAGAATAACTGTCATTATTCCCTTCTCTACGGACGGACTATGCCAATAGAACCGTTCTTTTTTTTGTTAATACCGTTTATTATTTAGAAATTTATTATACTATAAATTTGAGTAACTTTCATTTCAGCTGTTACCTATGGACAGACTATTTCAATAGTCTGTTCTTTTTTATTCAACAGTATCAAAAGGTATACTTTTTGACATATTGTGTTTCTGAAGGTTTTTACATTTCATAATTATAACATAATTACTTTTGGGACATCCCTGTTATATTGTAGATTTTTTGAAACTAAACTATAATAAATTTAATTTATGTAAATTCGAATGATAAAAGTAAAAAGAACAAATACGTTCGAAAATGAAATAAGGGGATAGAATGTATGAGGAAGTTTTTTTATGTAAGGGTTAGTAGTAGAGATCAATCTGTAGAAAGACAGTTGGCAGTTGCAAAAGAGCTGGGGATTGCTGAAGAGTTTATATGTATGTATAGAAAAAGCGAGTGGAAAAGATTTTAAACGTCCTGAATATCAACTCATGAAACGCATGCTTCGAAATGGAGATGTTTTATATATTCAATCATTGGATAGATTAGGTCGCAATAAACAAATGATTCTTGATGAATGGCAAGAACTCATAAAAATGAAAAACGTTGATATTGTTGTGTTAGACATGCCCCTTCTTAATACGATGAAATATAAAGATCTAAATGGTATTGAATCCTTAATTTCAGATTTAATTTTACAATTATTAAGCTACATGGCAGAAGATGAACGAAAGAGAATACATGACAGACAAAAAGAAGGGATTCAGGTTGCTTTTCAGAAGGGAATCAAATTTGGTAGAAAAAAACTCGAAATCAATGAAAGCTTTACATCTGCTTATCACGAGTGGAAAAAAAATAAGATAACAGCCGTAGAAGCTATGAAACGATCTGGAATGAAACGGAATACGTTTTACCGAAGGGTAAAAGAATATGAATCAAGTCTGTAACAGTTTATACAGCGTACCTGGCAGCAACCTTGATAGAAAAGAATTTACAAGGCTGCTTTTTTCTTATTCCACCTTTTCGGGGCGATATGCAAAAATACCCTACTATGTTTTTATTAAAGTACGTAGCTGATGAACAATTGAGACGTACCATTCAAACAGCTACAAATAAGAGTGAATCATTTAATGGGTTTACCAAATGGCTATTTTTTGGTGGAGAGGGAATCATTACTGAAAATAATAGAGAAAACCAAAGAAAAGTGATTAAGTTTAATCACTTAGTAGCGAATTGTTTAATTTTTTACAATGTATTTGCATTAACACAAGTGTTACATGATTATCGGAAAGATGGAAATGAATTGGACGAAGAAGTACTAAGTGAGTTGAGTCCATATATCACAGCTCATGTGAATCGATTTGGCAAATATGGAATTGATCCAAATAGACAGCCACCGGATTTACAGTTCGATATGCCAATTTACCAAGTAGCCAATTAATAAAAAGGGTATGTGGCGAATAAAAACTTCTTCACATACCCTTTTTGAATTGGAATATATTTGCATATGGCCCCATATTTCGCTTTTGGTTGCCATACCCCTGGTTGAATCTATGCTGAGATTTTCAAAATCCGGCTCAGCATTTAATTCTTGAAAAATAGTCAGTAAGACACCTTCATTACGCCATTTGCAGAAGCGAGCATACACGGTTTTCCATAAGCCGTGATGGTCCGGCAAACCACGCCAGGGAGCGCCGCTCCTAGCTATCCATAAAATAGCATTGAACATTTCACGATTACTTCTTTTAGGCGGACGACCAGTAGAATACGGTGGGAAAAAGCCTTTGATTTGTTCCCATTGTTCATTTGTAAGTTCGTAGCGGCGTAGTGTCATAGAAAATACCTCTCTCTAAATGGTTTGAGGTAATCCTACCATAAAAATAGTTTTTAGACACACCCTAGATTCATTCTCTGATTGAAGTCTTCTCTTTTTCATGTTTTCGAATCGGAAACATGTATTTGGTATGCCTTTTTCCTAACTAAGCTGAGTAGTTACAAATTTTTTTGATAGTACTCTTTTATAATATCTTTAGCTACACAACTAGCCATTGGAACTAGGTATGGGATATGATTTGTAAAGTAATGTGTACCACATGTTAAATGTCCTATGGCACGCAATTGATTTTGAGCCTTACCAGAAATATCAATAATCGAATGTTGATTAGGAGTAACCATGATACCTCCAAAGGTATTTCGTACAGCGATTCCTTTTTCAAGAAAACGGTTCAACAATTTACTATCTTGGGTATTAATATGTGTAGAAAGCCCAGTTGCGTCAAAAACCCAATCATACTTGACTGTCTCCCCCGATGAAAACTCACCTAAAATAAAGGGTTTATTTTCATACGCTACTAACGAAAACAATTGTGTCTTTAGTGATAAATTATTATTTAACATATTTGCTATAAATCTTGCGTTAATTGCTGCAACAGAACGCTGTATAAAGAGTGGTAAATGTTTAAATTCTGCTTTTTCTACACTATCTATACATGACCATAATTCATTCAAAATTTCGTGGAATTGATCCAAAATTGAATAATATAGCTTATTTTCATCATTGTTATAAAAATTTATTTTTTGAGAATATCGATCGTAATTATCGATTTCCTTCGAATCAAGAATGCCCCAATCCAAACCCCATGATTCAAATTCTTTTTTCAACAAATCAATAATATCTTCTATTTTAAAATGTTCGATTTTTCCAATATTCTCTTTCGTAAGGAATACAGGGGTATATTTAGTTGAACTACTAGATTCTCCGGAAACGTGTGGTAATTGGCCTTTTCTTGAAATCATATCAATTTTCCCAATGTGCCCTAAATAATTTAGGCTAACCGCAATATCTATTGCAGTTAAGCTAGACCCTAAGATGCCTATCCTATCGTGTTTAGTTACTTTTGACAATGTTTCTTTTAAAGGATATGGATCCACAATATAATTTTCACAGTTTTTGAGTTCTAAAATTCCACTGGCTTTAAAATGACCTGTACAAAGAATAACGTAATCAAATAAATATTTCTCATTTTTTGTGATTAACTGGTATGTATCACCTTTTTCAATATCTAAAACTTCGTTATTTACAATATTAACTTGGATATTACTATTATTTAAATGTGATAATTTATTGAAGCAGTCTGCTAAATATTTTCCATAAACAGTCCTGGGTATATAATCCTCACAAGCAAAAGAAGAAAGTGTATCGTGATGAAGTAACCATTTTCGAAAATGTTCGCTATCATTAGCATCAATAGACATTAAATTAATAGGCTGATTTAATCGAACACTAAAAAGATCTTCTTGATAAGGAGCACCAGGCCCAAAAACGGTTCTTTTTTCAAAAATATAGAAATCAATTTTTCCGGCATTACGTTTCCTAAATTCTTGAATGAAATTGTATAAAAAAATTGTGCCAGTAGCACCCGCACCTACTATCCCTATTTTTAACATATTTTATATCTTTCCTTCCTTTAAATTAATATTTTTAATCCTAACAACCTTTGTTTTCTTTATTATTTTATACACGGCCCAAAGTAATACAAAAATAGGAATCCCTATATACGTGGCAAAGATGCTATACCAATCTATTCTATTTGAAAAAAATTCTGTATAATTTTGTCCGAGTATAATACATACGCAAGTACCTATTGCAATCAAAACACCATTTGGATACCATTTGGAATAATACGATAGTTCAGATAGGACATTCCCTTGTTGTAAAAATGCTTTACGAAAACGATAATGACTGACTAAAATGGTTATCCAGGCGATAAATCCACATAATCCTGAAGCACTCAACAACCAAAAGAAACCTTTTCCTTCACCAATAAGTGAAAGTAAAAACACGCTCATTGTTGTTATAGTTGTTAATAATAGGGCAAAAATAGGAACACCCTTCTTATTTATCTTGCTTAAAATTTCAGGTGCAGTCCCTTCTGTGGACATTTTCCATAATAGTCTGGTTGAGGCATACATTCCTGAGTTTCCAGCTGAAAAAATAGAAGTTAAAATAACAATATTCATGATACTTGCAGCCATAGTGAACCCTGATTGTTCAAATACCAATGTGAATGGGCTCATTGCAAAATTTTGTATATCTTCGTTGACAAGATTGGGGTTGGTATAAGGAATACTTAGGCCAATAACTCCGATTGTCAAAACATAAAAAATAAAAATCCTCCAGAATACTTTTCGAATTGCTTTTGGAATGTCTCTTCGAGGGTTTCTACTTTCACCAGACATAATCCCTATAGTCTCAGTTCCTTGAAAGGAATATCCAGCAATTATAAAAACACCTAATATAGATAATGCCCCCCCACTAAATGGGGCATCCTCTATGAAGAAATTTTGAAACCCACTAGGGGTATTACCGATAATTCCGAAGCTCATAGAGAGTCCGAGACAAATAAAAATAATGACAGTAATTATTTTTATAATTGCTAACCAATATTCCGTTTCACCGTAGTACTTGACTGACAATAAATTGATTAAAAAAATACAAAAAATAAATAATAAACTCCACAGGAGAGAGTGACTATTTGGAAACCAGTATCTCATTAAAATAGCACCTGCAGTCATTTCGGCCGCTAACGTCGTCGTCCAACTAAACCAGTAATTCCATCCCACAGCAAATCCAATTGCGGGATCAATAAATTTGGAAGAATAGCTACTAAATGCTCCAGAGGTAGGCATATATGTAGCCATTTCTCCTAAGCTTGCTGTAACAATATAAACAAGAATTCCAATTAGTATATATGCTAGTAATGCACCGCCTGGACCCGCTTTATAAATCGTACTCCCACTTACCATAAATAATCCTGTTCCAATGCTTCCACCAATTGTAATCATAGATATATGTTTAGCACTTAAATTTTTTTGAATTTTATTCAAAACGTTATACTTCCTCTCATTTGTTTGTGTATTGTCTCATATTAGATAAGGCTAGAGCACGCGACCACAATCTCATTTTTATCTATTAAGCTCACAGCTTGTGAGAACAATTTCAGTATATCTATTTTTCCGAAAAAATAAAAATGTAAAATATTCCTTTCACAATTGTTAAAATATAAGTCCTACTTATATTTTCGACATCACTATATAACGTCTGGAATATTTAATAAATCGTTATGATTGGCATTCAAACAAATTTAGGTAGAATGAAATTCTACAAAAAACTTGTATATAAAATTTCTTTCTAAGTAAATCGAAAGAAGAACCCTCTTTGATTCTAATGTCAAAGAGGGTTCTTCTTATCATGTAAACTTGCATCCATACATCCATATACAAATGCTGCAATTCCTAAAATAGCTTGTAGACTGTACTTTACTATCGTATTCATGTCAGGATTTTGATACGAGTATATTTGTAACACACCACTTAAAATAATCAATAGCGCATATACAAACAAACTACCTGTACTTATTTTCATATAGGGTTTCTTTGCCCATCCCCCGAAAAAGGGGAATAAGACAAAATATACCAATTTCACATCAACTTATGCTTTTTAATCGTATTATTAATATATTTGATGCTTGATACAACATTTAATTCGCTATCAATAGAGTGTACTTTATTGATAGATTGAGAGAGTGTTGATTTTACTGTATAATCAAGCTATCATATACACTTGTCTTTTAAAAAGGGAGATTGGAGGATATTGTAATGATTTTTGGATATGCACGTGTTTCTTCTTTTGATCAAAACTTAGATTCTCAAATCGAACAATTAAGGAATGCAAAAGTAGATCAAATTGTTCATGAAAAAATATCTGGCGTACTAGAACAAAAAGGAAAATTAGACCAATTGCTAAATCAACTCATTAAAGGAGATACGTTGGTTGTAACTAGAATGGACCGACTAGGAAGGAATACAAAACAGTTACTGGAACTAACGGAAGAATTAGAAAAACGAGG
>NZ_JBMDKC010000173.1:0-6119 GCF_057809515.1 Bacillus sp. FG16 | reverse complement strand
ATGTGAAGTGATGTGAGTGGGCCCCATTATCAAAACGTTACCGAAGAACGGGCATAGGCGGTAGGAACCCGCAATAAGAAGAAAAGACCAAGTTAAATATATCCCCAAGAGGGCTGTGATTCTGCTTAGAGGAGCGGTCAGCTTGTTTTGTTTATAGATTTATTTATGTAGCAAAGAGCTTATATCATATATGCTCTTTGCAAATTATATACTAAAAACCGTACCAATTACGGTGGCTTTCAATTAAAGCATCGTGTGCAGCATCCCAATAGTTCACAGAGTAAGCGTAGTCATAATTCATCATGCATTTGATACCGCTACCAGAAGCATCGTGAGGTAATCCATAATTATGGGAAAGTTCATGTTGAATGGCATACGGCGTGTATAAGGTACCGAGATCGAATATGACGCTAATGCCACTTGGGGGAGCGGAAGGATACATATAAGCAATGCCACCAGCGGTAAAGCGAGTATCTTTCGTAAAACCAATTACGAAATCATAAGAGGATGTGTTTCCCCATTCAGTATTTAAATCATATAAGATAGAAGCACTATCATATCCATCGGACTTCCATGTTGTATAATTTACAACAGAAAATTGAATATTATGTTCAGTTAAAAAACTTTGGCCGGCTTTTTCAACGAGTTGTTTCGTAAGAGATTTCCAGTCTGGATGCGCAGCACGGTATTCTTCATCTGCAGCGATTAAAATTGTAACGGTGCGAGTAGCAGCTAAAGTATGAAAAAAAGAATTTGAATTTTTGATGTTTGAGGGTGAGAAGGGATGTAGAGGAGTTGTAACTTTATCTTGGTTCACCTTTGGTAAAGGATCACCAATAACCGGTAGCTTGCTAGGGATGGATTGTTGATGGATATCTATTTCTTGTGCGTGTGTAGAAATAGAAGTAAAAGGTACCAGTAAAAGTGCACTACATGCTAAAGCTATAATCATTCGTTTAAGCTTCAAATGCTTGTCCTCCTAATAAAATAGTGTTGTTCGATAACATTATATAGAGATTTATTTATATTGGTGATAGGACAAGCACCTTATTTAGAAAAGAATGTATAGAATTTTGAGAAGGTTAAGGAAAAGGGGGGTGCCATGAAAAAGAAGAATATAGAGATGTAAAGTGTAGTTGTTGAGAAATAAATTAGCACCTTACTACAGAAATGAACCTATTGTACAATACGTTTGTAAGTCAATCTATGTCATGGGAGTGATGAATTTGAAACGTATGATGGGTGTAGTTTCTACAGTTTTATTAGCCGGAACAATGGTGTTTGGTGGATCAAATGTATTGGCACATGCGGATACTGCTTCGAAGCCTTATAAAGTTGTAACGCCAGGAGAACCTAACGAAAATCCTGTAACAGTTGGTTTTGATACGCGAAAAGAGTTCGAATCCTATGTAAAGAAACACCCAGTTGTACCAAACTTATCAAAAGCATTCCAATCATCAAGGATTTATTCTGCTTTTTATCATGATATTCATTTAAAAGGAGCGCAGTTTCCGATAGATGCAAGCCGTAATCCTGTTATTATTACTAATTTTAATAGTAGTAATAATGATAAGGTTTCCTCCATACTTACACATCCGTTTGGGAATTACACAATGATTTATGAACATATTAATGCGCAAGGTTATGCATTGGCTATTGTCAATAATGGAAAATATCTAAATTTGACAGATTAGTATGGGTGATGGAGAAAGAACATGGAATGATCACGTATCTTCTGCGACTGTAAAAGCAAATTAAGTGCATTAAAAGATGTATAAGAGCGTATGAAAGGAGAAAATCGGACAATTTTGTTCGGTTTTTCGTATAGGAGAGAAAACAATTTAATTTTGAGGATAAGGATAAAGTAAATGTAGTTTTGATAACAAAGAGTGATAATACATACTGGATTGTAATACTAGTAAGGAAAGGAGAGTGATCAGATGGAAAAAATATTTTCTACACACGTTAGTTTGGTGAATGGGAAAACACATATCTTACATATGAAGTTGGAGAGTTTTATAGACAAAGTGGTTGCGCCAGATGGAAGCTTTAGGGAAGGACTGATACGCTTCGATGACATTGTAATAAACCCAGAACATATTGTTTCTGTGCAGCAAGTTACTTCTGTACGAACGCGTAGGGCGAGTCGAACTATATAGGGAATGTGAAGAAGGCACCTATAGCGGGTGTTTTTTCTATTTTATGAGGAGGATCCACAAAATGGCTAATAACAAATTAATTATTGAAGTAAATGCGGATACAACTGGAGCGTTAGAAGGCATTAAGGAAGTAACAGAAGTTACAAATGAATGTGTGGAATCGTTAGAAAAGGTTATGAATAGGCTTACGAATAAGAAGAAACAAGAGGATATAAAATTTGTCCTGACATTAGGTGAGAAAGTAGTAGTTAAATCTATTGTTGAGCATACAGCGGATTCAATTCAAGGTCGCGTAATTAACGGGAGTGAGCTAAATGAAACTAGATAAACAAGAACAAGCGGTTGCAATTGGTACATTCATTTCAATGCTAGGACAAGATCTTGTAAATGAACGCATCGATAAACAGAAATTAGAAAGAGTACTTCCTATCTTTAATGAAATGCAAGATAATACAACACCAAAGCAAAAGAGAGAAGCAATGATTAGTTTGCTTGGTAAAGCGGTGGATGATTTTTTAGAAAAATAGCTATAAAAAAAGGAAAAGTAATTCGCTTGGGGAGCGAATTACTTTTCCTGATGGCAATGTTAACTCTATTATAACAAGTTGTATTTATTTGTAAATATATAATCGGAATATTCTTTCTAAAGGAGTGAGATAGATGCAAGTCTACTGTTCTAATTGTCCTGAACATTACGATATGCAACTACAAGTAACATAGATTCTGTTGTACTTGAGTAACCGAATGGCTATTTTTTAAAATTGAAGGGTGAGAATAATGAATAAAAAGGATTTAATAATCAAACTAATTGAGGATTGTCGGATAACGATGAATGAGGCGAGGGTGCTACAAGATTTGGAGCCTGTTCCAGATACACGATACGACCGTTTGTATACGAAAATAAACGAATAACAGGGGGAATAATGATGTTGTGGGTATTAGGGTATCTCATTATAGGTATGGTGTATGCATCGATTCAAATGCGACCCACTTTGCATAAGATGTTGAAAGAAGAGGAGGGTGATGAGAAAGGAGAAGCAATCGCGATGGCCGTTGTACTAATGCTCATATGTTTGTTTGCTCCATTATGGCCAGCATTGTTGACATTCAGAGTGATAAAGCTATGTAGTAAGGGCAGTGGTACAAGTGCCGAGTAAACCCATGAAGCCATGCACTTCACCAATGTGTGCGGCATTAACAAAGGACAAGTACTGCGGTAAACATCAAGATAAAGTACAGGAGAACACCAGACATTACGACAAACACATACGAAACAAAAGCTCACGTTCATTCTATAACTCAAGACTGTGGAAGGATATGCGTGAGCTTATGTTTCGTAGAGATCATGGCTTATGTGTTCAATGTAGAAGCAAGGACATTATCAAGATAGGGGATGTAGTCGATCATATCATTCCGATTCGTGTTGATTGGTCGAAACGATTAGAACCAACAAACTTACAAACACTCTGTCATGCTTGCCACAACAAGAAAACAAAAGAAGATGAGAAGAAAAAATGATAAACAGCCCCCCACCTTGAAAAAACAAGTAATGGCGCCCTGGAGACCGCCGCCTAGCTTTCCGTGCAAAAAATTCGTTTTATTCCATAAAAGGGGGTTCAGCTGAGGGAGGTGGTTCGCATAGGGAGGAAAGCGAAGCCGATTCATTTGCATTTGTTAGAAGGTAATACAAATAGATTAACAAAAGATGAAATTGAGCAACGATTAAAAGCCGAAAAACAGCTACAAGCAAAAAAGGACAAGGTAAAGCCGCCAACGTGGTTAGATTCAATTGCCAAGAAAGAATTTAGACGGATTGCTGGTGAATTACTAGAATTAGATGTTATTACAAACATAGATGTGAATGCATTAGCAACATATTGCGATGCTTACTCTGACTATGTTGCATGCACCAAAATTATCCGAGAAGAAGGACTTCTTGTTGAATATACCAATAAGGCAGCTGAAACCAATAAAGTGCCACATCCACTACTTACAAAGAAGAAGCAATTGCATGAACAAATGAAGGCTTTGGCTGTTGAGTTTGGTCTTACACCAAGTGCAAGAGCGAAAATTGTCATTCCAAATCGTAAACAAGGTCCGAAAACAAATGTAGAAAAGGAGTTTGACGTATAACATGATCAGACAATGGATGTTGGACTACTGTGATGATGTACTAAATGATGAAGTTGTTGCTTGTCAGAAGCATAAACAGGCTTGTAAACGATTTTTAAGAGATATTGAACGTGAAGGTTCTGAAGATTTTCCATATGTTTTTAAAGAAGAAAAAGCACTTCGTTTCCTAAAGTGGATGTCTCTTTTTAAACATACAAAAGGAAAGTTAGCAGGTCAGAGAATTGAACCACATTCGATACAAATTTTTGTATTTAGCAATATTTACGGATGGGTTCATCGTAATACAGGATTAAGACGATTTAAAAAGGCGTATTGGCAAGTTGGACGTAAAAACGCAAAGTCTCAATCATTAGCGTGCGTTGGCTCATATGAAGCAATGGCCTTTGGTGAGAATATGTCGGAAGTGTATGTTGGTGCCACAAAAACGGAACAAAGTAAGATTGTTTGGAACGAAATTAAAGCGCAAATGAATGGGTGCGAAGACCTAAAAGAAAAATTCAATATTGCGTATGGGAAAATTGAGCATCTCAAAACCGATTCTTTTATTTCCGCGCTCTCAAAAGATGCGGGAAAATCTGGTGATGGACTGAATGTCCAGTGCGGGATTATCGATGAGTATCATGCACATCCTACTTCAGAAATTTATGATGTTCTGGTGTCAGGTTCAGGTGCTCGTCCGAATCCACTTATGATGATTATAACGACAGCTGGTTTTAATTTGAGTCATCCTTGCTATCGTGTGGAGTATCAATATGTTTCTAAAATTTTGGACCCTAATATTGATATTGAAAATGAAGAATACTTTGTCATGGTTAATGAGTTAGATAAAGATGATGAGATTACGAATCCGGAAGTGTGGGAAAAAGCAAATCCAATCCTATGTAGTTATGAAGAAGGGCGTTCTTTTTTAAAAGGAGAACTTCAATCAGCTCTTGATGTACCTGAGAAAATGCGTAATTATCTCACGAAAAACATGAATAGATGGGTGGATATGAAAGAAAATGGCTATATGGATATGCAAAAATGGAAGGATTGTAAAGAAACGGTGGAATTATCCGAATTAAAAGGGTTGGAATGCACCGTAGGTGTCGATTTATCAGCAAAAATTGACTTAACAAGTATTTCGTTTGAGTTTAAAAAAGATGATAAGTATATCGTAATTAGTCATAGCTTTATGCCAGAAGATACGTTGGCTGAAAAGAGACAAACGGATAAAGTCCCTTATGATCTGTGGGTACAACAAAAATGGATCACAACAACACCTGGTGCAGTGGTTGATTACGAATATATTAAAACACATATTAGAAATATGGAAAAAGATCATAAATTTAAGATTAAAGAAATATGTGCCGATCCATGGAACGCAACACAATTTATGCAAGACATGGAGGCGGAAGGGTATACCATGATAGAGATACGCCAAGGTATGGCAACTTTATCAGGCCCTACAAAGGATTTTCGTGAACAAGTGTATCAAAAGAAGGTCATCCATAACAACAACCCGGTATTGAACTGGGCAACGAGTAATGCTATAACAAAACAGGATGCTAACGAAAATATCATGTTGGACAAGTCGAAAACAATGGAAAGAATTGATCCGATTGCGGCTGTCATTAACTCACATGTTCGTTGTATGCTGGGTTCTGGTGAAATGGACTTAAGTTCCTATATTTTAAGTCAAGATTTCTCATTCTAGGGGGAATTACATGCGATTCTTATTATTTTTTATAAGTATTTTAGAGGATATTCTATTAATTTCAGGGTTGTCCATCATTGTAGGGACGACTTTTTTTGTTAATCCGATTTATGGATGGTATCTGTTAGGGA
>NZ_JBMDKC010000172.1:0-6229 GCF_057809515.1 Bacillus sp. FG16 | reverse complement strand
ATCCAAGTTTGGGATCGATGTGGGAGAATGAAACGCGATTCTTTACGTCATGACCCACAACAAATAACCGTCCGCCAAAGAAAGCCATGTATTTGCAGTTAAATAAAGAACCTATATCATTTAATCCTGGATTTCTTTGTTCATCCGCAGTAGGTACATATGCTGTTACAGATGACAATTGATTTTCAGCATACACTTTTAGAGAGATATTATTGGCAACTAAAACAACACGGTTTCCTTTTCGGTCTTTCATCGTAATAAAATTCGCTCTGTCACCAGTAGAGGGTGGGCCTGGGATATCAACAAAGAACTTCCCATTCCATCTCCTCAGACGGTCACCCATCATCAGTAACTCATTTGTGCCATCAGGCTTGAGAAATGTATAAGCACCTGTTATCTTCTCTCCTATATAACCAACTTGCTTATAACCTGTTCGTTTCCGAATTTCACCCACACCAATCACTGCATTTTCTACTTTACTTAGTTCTTTATCCGTAATTACATTTGCATACACTGTATCATTCAATCCCATTGAAAAATCTTTGAATTCAGCAGTATCCTTCAATCCTCATCACCCACTTTCAATCCGCAAGGAAGGTAGGAGCATCGCTATACTCATGGATTGTCTTCATTCGCACACTTGATCTTTTTACTTTCCGTTTCTCACGAAAGACGGCATATTGTTGCCTACGCTGTTCATATCGCTGCATACGATCTGGTCTATCCCCATAATCTCCATCCATAAATTGTAGTTGTCCAACAGCGTATAAAATTAATAAATCGTGATAGGGACTATCAATTTCAGGTACATCTTCCATTCCTTTTAGATGACTTAACTTTTTATAATAATAGACTTCGATAGGTTGTTGATTTCCACCTGGTATCATCAATTCATTTCCCCACACCCAATACCCTTGTTGATTTTGTTCTCCTACAGGTATGCGCGGAAATACTTTGTTCGTTTGCATCACTCGTTCCATATCTTGTACGTCATTCGGTAATGTGTATGGATATGTTAAAGTGACTTTCTTTTCTATCCTTGCAATCGGGGTGATATCATCTAATGCACGATTGAGCCAATGTTGAATATCTCCATTTTCAAAAATATCATCCACATCCCGGTTCACTTGCAGGATTAGCTCTTGCAGATTCACGATGGTCCCTCCCCATATTTACACCCTGTACATATTTTTGTACGCCATCCACACGGCCATATGCATGCGCGTTCCAAAATGCTTCTTTTGATTCTCTCGCATAATCTTCCGCTAGATCATTCAGTTTTCTCTCTTCTTCTTTTTGCCTCTTTTTCTCAGTATCTTCCACAGTTTGAACAGCGGAGAATCCGTTCACTGTATGGATTCTCTTGATATGGTCTACAATTCTTGCGTCCAATTGTTCAAATCCGATTTGTGGAATTTTCATAATCGACATATCTAGTAATCCATCCATGATGACATGTTCCCCATTTTTAGGATTCCACATAAGATACAAGTGGGGATCATAGGATTGTAACTGTTCTTCCACATGATAGATATCATTTAAAAATGTTCGTTGAAATCCACGTCGTTCACACACGCCCATGATCTATACCTCCGTGAAGTTTAAAATGAGAGGAGCTAGTAGCTCCTCTCATTTTATTTCGTATATCCAGTTGCTTCTTGCACGTCTGACAGTTGCCAGAAAGCATTACGTGCGTGACATACCATTGTTTCTAACATATATGCGGTCGCTTCATATGCCGCTTTATTCGGTACACGTGAGAACATCGAACCATCCTCTTCCATGAACTGAAGGTCCGCTACACGGTATAATCCTAAATCGTCATAATTTCCTCCCCACACAATACCTGCCGGCATATAACGGTCTACTAAGAATGGTTTCCCATCAAACTCTAGTGCAGAATAGCCACCTTCTAACTGCATTACATTTGTGTAGCGTTTATTTGTAGTCAGTACAGCCTCGTATGCTGCACGTACACCATGCGAACCCATCAGAAAGTCTGTTTCTTTTCCACTTACAATGGATGTTTCATCCATCACTAAACGTAGTAGCGCATCTGAAATCGGACGAGCCGTTCCCCCGTTCGCAAACATATTTGCCTTCCACCAAGAATATGTCGCAGGATTTAATGTTTGTAATGTTAATTTATCATCAATGATACCGCCTAGTCCCATCGGCTCTAAGTTCGAAGAACCAGCTGATACAATGCCATCTGTTGCCGCTGTTGTGACAGCTGCACCGTCAATTGTGATGATCGTTGCCATGCGGTCAATTGCTGTAACAGTTCGATTGCTTGTTGTCACGTTACCTGTCGCATTGACAATATCTACTTTTTGCCCAACGAAAAATCCCTTCACACTACTTACCACAAGTGCATTCGCAGCCGTCGCCTGTGCGGTACAATTGGCAATACGTCCTGAACCATTACCGAAGGTAACACGTGCACGGAAGTTCTTCATATCCGTTGTTAAACCTTTTACCTCAGATTCTACTGCACGAAGATAAGACGTTTCATTTTTCTTCGATGATTCAATGGTTTGTACGGTAAGTTCTAAACGACCAGCCACCATACGTGCTGTACCTGTAGAGCTCTTATACGCTTGTTGCCCCGCTGTTGGTAAGTTACCATTTTCAGCAACTGCTCCAACGCCCGTGTTACGTCCAAAGTGGTGAGGAATTAAGAAATTCGAACCATCGCCATTAATCTTTTCCACTTTCTTTTCTAACTGTGAAACGATGTAGTTCGCATTGTTAATCTGTTCTTTAATCCCTGGCAAGTAATCGATTTTTAAAACATCCGCTAATGTCGTTAATGTAGCACCCATAATTAGGATACCTCCTTAAATTTGTTGGTTTGCTGATCGTAATCGTTGTAATGCTCTTTCACGCGCCACTTTAAAATCTGTAGTTGGTTCATCCGAGACAAGTCCTGTTGCACCACTACCTTCCACCTTCGGCGCTTTCTTACTTTGTAAATATTCCTGAATGGCCGTTTCTTTTGCTGAAGTCAGCTGTTCTTCTAACTGCTGCGTACGCATGGCGTTATACGCTACTTCAAAATTAGGAACGTTATGTTCTACCATAAATTGTTCTAAAGCTGCGGCATCAGCTCCCTTTTCTTGTGCGAATTGCCCTAATGCTTGCGTAAAACGTTGTGATAATTCTTGTTGTTCGCGCTGATACTCTAGTTCCTCGGCACGCTGCGCTTTCTGTTCCAGCGCTTCGAGTTTTTGCTGGATTTCAGGTGTTACCCCAAACTTTTCAGCTCGTTGTAATAAATCTTGTTGTTCAATTGCTTGCATCATACTATTAAGGTCGTTATAACCTGCTTGTTTCATAAAGAAGTTCATCGCGCGATCATACGTATCATAGTTACCATATCGCTCAGAAACTTCTTGTTCCCAACGCTGACGTTCTTCCATAAGAGCCGCTTGTGTACGTTCTTGTAATCTCTTCGCAAAAGCTTGTGATTGTTCAACAACTTCTGGTGGTTGTCCTTCTGGATTTTCCTCAACTTCCAATTGTTGCCCAGGTGGTGTTTCTATTTGTCCAGTTGGCTCTGTTATTTCTCCTGTACCTTGCGGGGGCGTGAGTTCCCCACCTAAGTCGCTAGGAGGTACCGTTTCCGTTACGACCTCCCCACCGCCTTCCAAACCATTAAAGAATTGAAAATTACCTACACGTAAACGAAATGGTTTTAACATATTTCTTCCTCCTGTGGGTGGACCCAAGTCCACATTCGACGCCCAAATTTTTGTATAGAAAAAAGCCGCTGTTAAACAGCGACTACTTCTTGCTTCATTTGTTTCACATCTTCATTCTACAATTCCAGAATTAGTAATATTCACTCTATATTCCACATCTATCGGGACATTTTGATATATGCTTCTCCACTTTTTCAAACTAAACCCTCTATATTTATGTTTTAATTTAACGCCAAATCCTAACGGATCCACATTTATATTTTGTAACTTCTTTATCATATTTTCACTCTCTACCTGCAACTCTTTTTCTATCGATTTTTCTATTTTTTTTACATTCTGCTTCTGATTTAAATTTATATTTGTTGATACTTCCTGTAAACGCGCATCAAACTTCACTTTTATATAAAAAAAAGGCTTCCCATTTTTCATACGAATACAATAAGAAGGACTAGAACGTATCGTATTTACTAGCACATATCCATTCCTAATTTTAAATTGATGCGAATCTAATTTATGTTTCTCAATTAACCCTTTAAAAATATACATCTCCTGTAAGTTTAATTCGCCCCTATACTTTTCTTTATTAAACAAAGCTAAACCTGTGATTTTAATTTTACCATCACTATTTTTTACTATCGGTATAAAAGTATCCTGACCTTCTTCATAATAGCGGTAAATATTAGCATGTAAATTATCAGTTGGTACAATACCTGTTTCCATATTATGTTCTAACATTTTTTTTAAAGAAATTACTGCATTGTCACGCCCATAAGATTTCTGAGAAAAGAATCCTTTTACTTTACCATCTATTATCCCTAAATATACCGTATGACCAATCCTGCTATCTCTCAAAAGGTATTCATATAATTCCGTAATGTCTTGTTTTACAAATTTTTTCGTAGCAAGAGCTATTCGTAGTTGACCTGTTTCAAAATCATTTTCAGACTCTAAAGAACTGTTTATTCGTCCCATCTTTACTGTATGACTGCTACCCTCAAATGTTTGAACTTGATGCCCTTTTCTTTTCAACGAACAAATAACAGTTGTTTTGATTTGATCTTTTATCCTATCAACTATTACCCCTTGAATTAACTGCACATCATCAATAATCATTTTAGGTAGACACCCTGTTAGAATACATATAGATGCAAAAGAAGCAATCAATATTAGCTTTCTCTTATTTTTCATGTTTTTCTCCATCAAAAATAATTTTCTTCATATTCTTCCAAATGAATGATTAACATATACACATTTTCATTATAAATATTGCTATTTACACTTATCTCATACCTTTTCGCCTTGCTTTTCTACTTTCTTTTCTTCGATATCTAACTTACGATGTTGGAGCTGTAAGTCTTGTTCTTTCATCGCTCTCTGTTCTTCCTGCATCTGTTGTTCTTGTTCCACCTGCAGCTCTCTATCCACTTCCATTGGCGCATTGAGTGCCTCCATATGTTGCTGTACATGCTCATCAACTAACTGTTGTACTTCAGGTGGCAACTCATCATATAAGCTTGATTTTCGAAAAGCATTATGCATATATACATGCACTTCATGGTCATAAAAATCACGCACCTGTGGTGTCGGTATGGATAATTGTGGAGGCTGTATACCTGCTTGCATAGGATCTATCCCTTGTGCTTGCATCGCTTGGGCTTGCTGCTCAAATTGTTGTTCTTGCATGGTGTATTGTTGGAGAAGCTGAAGGGCTTCTGGATTCTGCGCAATTTGTTCAAACTGTTTATTCTCCATCTTCGCTTTATTTTCATCCAGCTGTTGCATTTCAAATAACTCGTTACTATCACCCATACCCATGAGTTTGAGTAACGCCTGTGGGTCTGGTGAACCATCCTTCTTCACAATCGCTCCTTTATCCCACAGCGTCATAATCCGGTCTTGTTGGGCTGATTTCATTTCAGGAAGGGATGAACCTTGCACAATGTTAATGTCCTCTCCGCCGCTTAAATTAGAGCCTCTAAAGCTTACGAGTTCAATATAATTATCAGGACCCAGAATTCTTGCCATACGCTCTTCTGTATAATGTTTTTTCATGAGCAACAGCACGCGTTGTAACAGTCTCTTCATCCCGTGTTCATAGTTTTGAGAAGAAACTGCAAGCTTCTCATTCTCCTGTTCTACCATAAGAGATAACCCGCTATACGTATCTAATCCAGATGGCAAACGACCTTGTGAGATTTCACGTGCACCCGATAAATCGTCGATATCTCCATCATGATTATTTAAAATACGATCATAGAAGGACGGGATATCTGGTGCGCCGACTCGTTCTGGTCTCGCCCCTTCAATCGGTGTATAGTGCAGAATACCGCCTTCTTCATTCGTAATTTCATCTTCATCCACAGCGGAACCCATTGGAACTAACCACATACTATTTCCCATTTTCCTGGCATGTGTGGCAAACATAGACCGCATAATATTAATCTCACGCTGAATCGGCAACATATCTTTGATAAACGCTTCCCCTTTCACACTTCCGGGTATCGGAATATCACCAAAGAGAAAGA
>NZ_JBMDKC010000171.1:0-6409 GCF_057809515.1 Bacillus sp. FG16 | reverse complement strand
TTATCAAGCTGCCTAATGAAATAACCGTGTCTAACTTTTAGGGGTCACTTCATTAATCCCTACTCTTTTTCACTTTTACTCGATATGATAAACATTCATTTAAAGATGATTGCTCTTTATATTTCCCAGCTTCAAAATCATACGCTCCTCCTGGGAAAATCCCAACTATACTTAAATGAGCCTCAGCACATAAATTACTAATCTCATCTACAGTATAGCAGCGTAAAAATTGTGTCACGATATCATTTGAAGAATCTATTTCCCACCAATGGTCTAGCATTCTTGCATTTTCACTATCATATTCATACTTTCGCATTGCAGAACCTATCGGCATTTCTTGTCCATTGGCCTTTTCCCAATATAACGGTTGATAAATATCAATAAGTGCACATCCATCATCTTTCAACCAGTTATGTATACGTTTTAATAAAAATAATTGTTCTTCATCGGTTCCTACACCAAATCCGTCTAAATAACAAATAACATCAAACTTTTCTTTAAAGTTAATTTTATAAAAATCGGCGCAATGAACCTCAATGTCATTAGTAGAATGTTCTTTTGCAAACATAGCTAACTCCGGTACAAGCTCAACAGTATTCATTTTTACATTCAAATTAGACATCGCCCTTGCAAATCCGCCATTTCCAGCCCCTAGTTCTAACATCGTCTGAATTGGATATCCAACTTGTTCTTGCACTTCTTTAGCAACTTCCTGTAACCAATTTTCATTATTTATATCATAGCTTATTAGTTCAAATTGTTTTTTATAAAATTCTTTTACATTTAATTCGTTCATTATTATTCTCCTCCTGCAAATTATTTTTCTGTTACAGGTGAGAAACTAAATTTCTAATCCCCATGAAAAATCCTCCTTTTAATTTCACTATATTTACAATTTATCAAAATAATAAGAATTTTGAAAGTGAAAGTATAAAAAATAGATAATGGATTATACCACTATCTACTCTTTAGCTACTCTTATTTTTCTTTTTGATACTCCACCCAGTCACCAGAATCAATAACTTTTAATATCATCTTTTTATCTTGAGCGATATACACATATGCCTCTATTTTCCTATCAGCAACATATACTGTTTGCGTAATTCGATTATATAAATCAGTCTCCGCATTACCTGTATATTCTTCTAGTTCATCTAACTTACACAATATCTCATCATTTACTACATAAACTTCTCCATACACCTTTTCTTCAATCGAATAAGTCATGGCCGGATATCCTTCGTTCGTATCAAATAATTTTCCATATGTCCAAGCTCTGTCTGGAATGCACGTTGCACCTAGCATATAATGAGCATTCGTTTGTCCTCTTCTTAACGTGCCATAAACGAAAACATGATACATAAATTCTTATCCCCTTTATATGTCTCTACTTTCTTATTTGTAAATAAGCACGAATCATAAAGTAACTCACTTCATTCGGAAGCTGTTCTTTAATAGATTTCAGACCACCCTCTGCATTTTGAACGGCAGTTTCAATAAGAGATTCATACTCTGCCGGAACAAAACTTTTCCACTCTACTTCCATTCCATCCTCGTAGCAGCGAATTAAATGGTTTTCTATTGTTTGTCTTGATAAGTTGCGTTCTTTTGCAATCTCATTCAAATCAATACCTTGTTTATACATTTCATACGTTTCTAAATGAGAATTCGCGGACGCTTTTCCTGCCTTTTTACGTTCTGAAACTACTTCTGTCTTAATCGTTTCAGCATAATTTGGATTTTCTTCAATAAAATGCTGAACTGCTTGTAAGAAGTGCGAGCCATATTTCACAAGTTTGTGTTCTCCGATACCTTTTACCGTCAACAATTCGGAATCACTTTGTGGCATTTTCACGCACATATCTTTCAATGTTTGGTCAGAGAAAATAACGAACGGAGGTACACCTTCTCCTTGTGCAATTTCTTTACGTACTTCACGAAGCACTTCAAATAAAGGATGGTCTTGAACAATTTGTCTTGTTTCTACTCGTTCTTTTCGTAAAACATTCTCTTTACCAAGTAATACTTCTTTCCCTTTTTCTGTTACTTTTAACGTCGGATAAGTGCCATGTTCAACTGCAATTAACTCATCTGAAATTAAAAACTCAATAAACTCACTGACCTCTTTTACACTACGGTTCGATAAAAGCCCATACGTTGGTAAAGTATGAAAATTAAATTCAATAACTTTCTTATTTTTCGAACCCGTTAATACTTGCGCTATCATTTGCTTTCCAAAGCGTTGGTTCGTTCTAATCATGCATGATAAAACCATTTGTGATTCCCTTGTCACATCAATGCTCTCACGATCGTCTGTACAATTACCACAGCGTCCACAATCTTCTTTCGGTTCTTCTCCAAAGTATTGCAAAATGAATGATTGTAAACATTGTTCTGTATGACAGTAATCGGTCATATTTTGCAATTTTTCAAGTTCATTTGAAAAACGTGACTCTCCAGTTGATTGATCAATTAAAAAACGCTGTACTTGTACATCTTGAGAAGAATATAACAATATACATGTACTATCTAATCCATCACGACCAGCACGTCCTGCTTCTTGATAGTAACTTTCCATATTTTTTGGAAGCTGATAATGAATTACGTAACGAATATTCGATTTATCAATACCCATCCCGAATGCAGATGTTGCTACCATTACACTTACTTCATCTCGTAAAAAGAGTTCTTGTTGCTCATTTCGATCACTATCACTCATACCAGCATGATATTTTGATACAGAAACTCCTGCCTTCATTAAATCTTCATATAACTGATCGACTACTTTTCTAGTAGCTGCATATATAATCCCAGATTCCTTTTGATTTTGACGAATATAATCCGCCAAATATGCATTTCGATCTTGTCCTTTAATGACAGAAAACGATAAGTTCTCTCGCTCAAACGTTGTCATAATTGTATTTTCTTGATTAATTTCAAGTGTGTTACAAATATCATCACGTACTTGCGGTGTTGCTGTTGCTGTTAATGCTAATACGAGCGGTTTTTCTGGAAGATAATCTAATATGCGATGTATATGTAAATAACTTGGACGGAAATCATGTCCCCACTGTGAAATACAGTGTGCTTCATCAATCGCAATCATAGGGATTTTCATATCGATAAGTTGGTCAACAAACTCCATCGAATCAAGACGCTCAGGCGCCACATAAAGTAACTTGTAATGTCCTTGTTTCGCTAATTGAATTCGCTGATTTGCTTCAGCAATAGAAATAGAACTATTAATATATGTAGCTGAAATGCCATTCTGTACCAATGTATCTACTTGATCCTTCATAAGTGATATTAAAGGGGATATAACCAACGTCGTTCCTTCAAATACTAATGCCGGAATTTGATAACAAATCGACTTACCGCCACCTGTTGGCATAATACAAACTGTATCTTTCCTATCTAGTACATTTTTAATTGTTTCATCTTGTCCTCTTCGAAACGAAGAATAACCAAAGTAGGACGCTAAAAGTTCTTGTGCTTTAGTAAACAAAAAAGAGTCACCTGCTTTTCTTTATCTTTCATCTACTTCTATTATATCAATCACTTATACGACTTGAAAGGGATGAATAAATGCTTATTGTTTTTTCATTATTCTATATTTAATATGAATTAGCATCCGTGTTTTATATGTTTTACAACATTTATAACGTAAATCCAGTACACATGAAGAAAGAGTTTCAATTTAGATGTTCATTTTATTTCCATTTCTTGAATACTACTAATTGTATACATATAAATTCAGGAGGTTACTATATGAAACATCGTAATATGAGTTCCATCACGGCAAAAAAGAAAACAACACAATTCCAATTCTCTAATAATGATGCGTGGAAATATGAATCATACTATAAGTATCAGCCATTATTCTCTTATAAAAAGCTTTTACATTTTCTTTCTCAATTTTTTAGACGTTAATATATGCGCAAAAAATGTATCATTCACAGAAGTTTTCTCAATATTAAATGTATAGACTTACTACAATTCAGTTGTTACCATATATAATAATCTGTTGAATAAACCCCTTAAGTTGACCTGCTCATATTAGCAGATCTTTTTCATGATTACATACTTCTGTCCACTTCAATCTCACTTCCAAGTCTTTTCTCCATTTTATAACCATATTTAAATCCCAACAATTAATGATAATCATAAATTGTTGGGATTTAAATTGTTCACATATAATTATGCAATTCTTCTTTCTCAATACACAAAACACATTTTACTTGTTACTATAAAAGTACTCCAGATGAGTTTTTGCTCATCGACATTATCTAGTTAATGGGGCCTGCCGCGGGAAGCAGGTCCCTTTGACTTTATGACGGTACCAATTTCATTTGGACACATTTACCAGGTTTTTTCAAAAGAATTTTATGATAACATTACGTAGTCGAGTCCGACATCTCGGCAATACCCTTTTGAGGGTCTGCAACTTCCCTTGCAGACCCTCTTTTACTTTATATTCATTTTATTCATATATACCACAACATCATTCATTGAATTTCTCCATTTCAAATTCCCTAAAAATAATCTAGGACACGTAACTAAAAATAAATATTTATCATACTTTGAGTTATACATGTTCAAAGGAGTGTTACTATTTATGTATTCTTATTGGCAATCGTATTACTCCCCCTACCATAACCCTTATGTAAACTATGATTTATCCGTACGTAACTACCGAATTAGTAAAAACGAGAATTTTTTAAAAGGGTATATGCGTTCTTTATGGGAACAACACGTCGCTTGGACGAGATTGGCTATTATAAGTATTGTATTTAATTTACCAGATGTTAACGTTACTGTTGGACGGCTTCTACAAAACGCAACACATATGGGACTATCACTTGAACCGTTTTACGGTGAGGATGCAGTGAAAAAATATAGTGCATTAATTAAAGATCACTTAGTAATTGCAGCAGATCTTGTTAAAGCCGCAAAAACTGGTGATCAAAATGCAGCGGCCGCTATAGAGAAAAAATGGTACGCTAATGGTGATGAAATTACTGAATTTCTTAACAGTATTAACCCATATATTGATAAAGAAGAATTTAGAAAAATGTTTTATGAACATTTAGCATTAACGAAAGCAGAAGCACTTGCCTTCCTAAACAAAGATTATGAAGCAGGAGTAAAACTTTACGATAAAATTGAAAAAGAAGCATTAGAAATGGCCGACATGATAACAAACGCAATCGTAAAACAATTCCCGCAAGTATTTCAATAAAGTGAAACTTTAATCAGAGTAGGTTACTACTCATTAATACTGGATAAAAATAAGTCGATTTCCCAACATAAATCGACTTATTTTTATCCATGATATTTCACCTCTCCTCTTTACATTTAGCTTATATCGATATATTTTATTAATATCCGTTTTTTATAGGAGGAAATAGTTTGATTAACGCCATTGGTCTCGTTTTTATACTCACAAATAAACACGAGAAAAAAAAGAAAGTTTACCTAAATGAAAAATTTGCACTAATAGATATTATTGATTCTAAAGAAGTATTTGATGATGAAGGTAATCCTTTAGTAGAACTAACATGTAAATACAGCATATATTTAGACGAAAAATATTACTGTAAATCTCTCGATGATTATACCGGACAAGTATTTCCTTTCTTAAGTGCAAAAATAGGAAAAGGTCTTCTAAGAAACTTAAACTACTACTTTTCTTACGTTGATGCCTATGATAAGAAACCACCGGTTAAAGAAATAAGACCACTTATGAAACATGTAACTAACAGATAGCGAAAAATACAAAAAAGAAAGCATCTAACTCTGGATGTTTTCTTTTTTATTGAAAACTCATTCACCCTCATCCACTTCTAAAAATACGTATCCAAGCATAATTTAAATTAAAAACATTGGAGGATTAGACTGAATGAAATACTCAGAAACAATTATAAGCAAACGACTTCGAATACTTAAAATGACGGGTATGTTTTTCATGCTAGTATTAATAGCATGGATTGGATATACAAAATTACTTTATGAAAACGGATTCCTTCAAGAAAAAAAGAATTCAGTAGAAGTAATGAATACTAGCATTACAGGAGAAATAGAGCAGCTTTTTCATATAAACTTGCAAGGTTATCGAAAAACAAGCCTTGATGCTGTTATAGAAGCAAGTAAAACCGATCCAAGCGAACTATCCCTAATTGAACTGGTCAACAAATCCTGCTCGCGAGATTGCATAGGCGAGCCAGTAACATATGTAAACTCAAACAATGGATATATCTTTTATAAGGAATCTAATGGAACTAATGTAGCTATAACGGTTAAAAAGAAAGACACATGGGTAATTGTAAAGAAATCTGTTCAAGATGGATTATAATTCTGAAGTGACCCCTAAAAGTTAGACACGGTTATTTCATTAGGCAGCTTGATAAAA
>NZ_JBMDKC010000170.1:0-6772 GCF_057809515.1 Bacillus sp. FG16 | reverse complement strand
AACGTTTTTTGACACTTGGGGGTAGTCTTATTTCTTAAGTTGATGGGCATGGGGTTTTACCAGATTTAAAAGCGATTTTGTCTAACCTTGGATTTCATAGTGATTTGACTACCAATGATCCTATGGTATTTCCAGATAACGTAGAAAAAAATGAAGGAAAAGAAAATTCAACTTTCGTATTTCCAGGTGAAGAAACAAAAAGAACAGGGGATAAAAATTCAACTGTAAACTTCCCAGAAGAAGATTTAAAGCAGGATGAAAAAGAAGAGGGATTAATTGTTTTTCCGGATTAATAAAAAATACTACCTTCCATTTGGAGGTAGTATTTTTTATTTCTTGTAATTAACAAGCAGGTATGAAAGCTGTATTTGTTTATCTTTCATAATGAATTTAACAACAAAATCGAATATTTGACTGTTAATTAAATTTTTCGTCTCAATCAATTACATGAATTAATCTAGAAATGCTTGCTGTAATGCTTTCAGTCCATCGCTGTAAATACCATGAAACAGATTAATTGCCTCTTCATCACTAACTTCAACAGGAGTGAATGTACCAGACCACTCTACTAACGATGTGTTACTTTCAGTACCTTCTTTCACCTGGATTGTAGATAGATAATTAGTGACTGGGAATGGTGCATTCATGATTGAATACGTGTAGTAGCGCTCTTTATCATTGAATACTTCTAAGCGTTCTATAATTGTATCCCCATCCGGATTAGCTAGATGACGTACACGACCGCCTTCAGTTAATTTACTGCTAGGTATATAAGGTAACCAGTCTGGAAGGGAGTTGAAACCTCCGATTAATTGCCACACTTGTTCCGGTGAAGCAAAAATTTCCATA
Organism: Bacillus sp. FG16; assembly: GCF_057809515.1. Taxonomy (NCBI): domain Bacteria; kingdom Bacillati; phylum Bacillota; class Bacilli; order Caryophanales; family Bacillaceae; genus Bacillus; species Bacillus sp. FG16. Next base: position 5,923 of record NZ_JBMDKC010000170.1, on the reverse strand, counting down.
GATGTAGTAGTATGTGCCATATTCATTACGCTCCTTTTCATCCCGGTATTTACGGGTAAATAATCAGTGGGGGATGCTCCCACTGATTAAAGTTACATTATTATTTTACGTTGATTGGTAGTGGTGCATTAGGTGCTACTAGTTTTTGTTCGCGCATTTCTTCCCAGAATGCTGCTGGAATTACTGTATTTAAGGCATTTTGATCTTCTACAATTCGTTCCGGTTTACTTGCACCAGGAACAACAGCAGCAACTGCTGGATTAGCTAGTGAAAATTGTAGTGCAGCAGCTTTGATGCTGATGTCGTGACGATCTGCAAGAGCTTTCATTTTCTCAACTTTTGCAATAATTTCTGGCGATGCTTTTTGATATTCGAAGTGAGCGCCTCCAGCAAGAATACCTGAGCTATATGGGCCACCAACAACAATATCCATATTATGCTTTACAGCTGCAGGCATTACTCGTTGTAATGCACGTTCGTGGTCTAATAATGAATAGCGACCAGCTAGTAAGGATATATTTGGTTTCGCTTCTTCTAAATCAAGCATAAGTTCAATTGATTCTACTTTGTTTACTCCAAGCCCCCAGCCCTTAATAACTCCTTCTTCACGTAAACGTGTTAGCGTACGGAATGCTCCTGTTCGAGCTGTTTCAAATTGTGAAATCCACTCATCACCATAAAAGTCTTGTGCTAAATCATGAATGAATACAAAGTCTAGACGATCTGTTTTTAAACGTTTCAAACTTTGTTCGATAGAACGAAGTGTTGCATCTGCGCTATAGTCATTGATCATTTTATTTTTGCGACCAAATTCGAAAAGTCCGCCTTTTTCACCTAAATCACGTGCAGATGGATCTTCTAGTTCATCTGAAATCGTTCGACCTACTTTGGTGCTTAAAAAGTAATCATCACGATTTCTTTTTGACAGTGCTTCACCAAGACGAATTTCTGCTAAGCCAGATCCATAAAGTGGAGCTGTATCAAAGTAACGAACACCATTGTCCCAAGCAGCATCCACTGTAGCGATTGCTTCTTCCTCTGGGATATTACGGTACATATTCCCTAGTGGTGCTGTACCAAAACCGATTTTTTCTTTTAGTAATTTACTCATTATAGATATCCTCCTAAAATGTATTTGAAAATTAAAACATGTCATTTCATCGTCTGACAAAATGTATGATAAAAATACTCACTTTAAAGTACAGGTAATTTCTAATACTGCATGACTCACTCAACTCTTACAAATGCTATTATGAAATGTATTTTACATAATGAAAAGTACGTACTTTAAAGTGATATAGATACTAAAAAGTAATACAGGTACTTTTTGGTGCCGTACTACTCATCTGCTGTTTACGTATGCTATTATGAAACATGTTTAATACAATAAAAAGTACGTACTTTAAGGTGCTATAGATACTTAAAAGTAATATTTAAATCTTTAGCTTAATGGCCTTATAAAATTAATAAAGGAGATTTTTATATGAAAACATACAATATTCCTGTAGAGGCAACTTTAGAGGTTATCGGTGGAAAGTGGAAAGTAGTTATCCTTTGTCATTTAAAGAAAGACAAAAAGAGAACGTGCGAATTAAAACAATTAATGTCTGGTATTACACAAAAGATGTTAACGCAACAATTACGTGAATTAGAAGAAGATGGTGTAATCGAGAGAAAAGTGTATAACCAAGTGCCACCAAAAGTAGAATACTCTTTAACTGATTACGGTCATTCTTTAGATTCTATACTCGATACTCTTTGTAACTGGGGAGAAAATCATCTTGAAAAGAATGGGAACACATCTATGCTCATTACAGCAGCCGAATAAAAAAGAAAAAACGAACGAGAATACGTTCGTTTTTTCTTTTTTTATAGAGGGAGATTTTTACGCAGCATAATTACTTTTTTGTAATATAGGTACTTTTTTGTGCTGTAGGAACTAAAATGTGCCGTATAGAAAATTATTTGTTTTTACGCAACAATAGAGAAGAAATTTAGAAAAAAGGAGAGGAGCACGCGTGAAACAATATAATATACCGATAGAGGCAACTTTAGAAATTATCGGGGGAAAGTGGAAGGTCGTTATTTTATGTCACTTAACGAAAGGACAGAAGCGAACGAGTGAGTTGCAACGTCTAATTCCTGAAATTTCTGTGAGAATGTTAACGCAGCAACTACGTGAGCTGGAAGAAGATGGTGTGATTACACGTGAAATTTACAAAGAAATTCCCCCTCGAGTGGAATACTCCCTAACCGATTATGGGTGGTCTTTACAAAATGTATTAAATCAATTAACCGCATGGGGAGAACGATGCATAGATAGAAAAAACACAGAAGTTAAGTGAAATCTCTATATGTAATATTGAAAACACCACCTAATGACGAGGTGGTGTTTTTCATTTTAAAACTTCAGAAAATTTTTATGATGAAAAGTAAAATTTTTGAGGACCTGTTTCAGTCATGGGTACTTAAAAGTGCCTACATCACTTTAAAGTACGTACTATGCTTCATAATATAACCGTTTTATAATGACACTCGTAGCAAGAAGTCATAACGATTTTAAGCTATGTTCAAAAAGACTTATTAACTAGTAAAGTTTTTTGTTCAATTTTTTAGTAGGAGATGTTTTTATGGTTGAAGAACTTTTTTATAAAAAAATACTTAAAAATCTGTTTTCAGATTCAGTTCAAATTACACTTTGGAATGGAGAAACAATACAATATGGCGAAGGGGAACCGCAATTTCATATAACATTCCATAAGCCGCTCTCAAAAAAAGAAATTGCTAAGGATCCTTCTATTGCATTCGGTGAAGCATATATGAATGGAGACCTTGAAATAGAGGGTAATCTTGAAAAGGCAATTCAATCTATTTATAAAAGGCAGGATAGCTTTTTAGGTGATAGTAAGTTGCAATATTTCAAAAGTAAATGGAATTTCTCAAAACAAAAAAATAAAGAACATATTGCTCACCATTATGATATCGGGAACGATTTCTATAAATTATGGCTTGATGAGACAATGACATATTCTTGTGCGTATTTCCAAAATGAACAAGATTCTTTAATGACAGCTCAACATAATAAAGTGAATCATATTTTGAAAAAGTTGAACCTTCAAAAAGGTGATACGCTATTAGACATCGGTTGCGGGTGGGGTGAGCTCATTACAGCTGCCGCTAAGCAGTACGGTGTGAAAGCGATGGGAGTAACACTAAGTGAGGAACAATTTGCAAAGACTTCTGAGCGAATTAAACAAGAGGGACTTACGGATTTAGTTGAAGTATCTTTACTTGATTACCGCGATATTAAGAATCATAAATTTGATAAAATTGTTAGTGTAGGTATGATCGAACATGTAGGAAAAGACAACATTACGCAATACTTTGAAACAGTTAACAAACTACTAAATGATGGCGGGATTTCTCTGCTGCATTGTATTACTTCTCCGGCTAATGGTGGTGCTACGAATGGTTGGATTGAAAAATATATATTCCCTGGTGGGTATGTTCCTGCTGTTAACGAATTAATCACGAACATGACAAACGAACAATTTTTCATTGTTGATGTGGAAAGCTTACGTAGACATTACGGGAATACATTACAACATTGGGCTCAAAATTTTGAAAACGTACTAGAGGAAGTTCGCAAAACGAAAGATGAGCGATTTATCCGCATGTGGCGTTTATATTTAAATGCATGTGCAGCTTCATTCTTTACAGGTAATATTGATTTACATCAATTTGTATTTACAAAAGGGATTAATGATACAATTCCGATGACACGTTCTTATATGTATGAATAAGAGCATGTAACCAAGGAGCTCTCTAGTCATCGAGTGTAAATAAAATGATGATAGGACATAAGTCTATAACTTAAAGTCGAGATGGGGATCAGAAAATGATTTCTATCTCGACTTTTTGATATATAATTTTAAAATCAAAACTATATACTTTTAAAGATAAAAATATATAATAAATGTAGAAACGAAAATTTATGAGCAAGGAAGTTGAAGAACATGACATTAACAATGGGCTTTATTGGATTTGGAAAATCAGCTAACCGTTATCACCTACCTTATCTGAAGACACGTAAAAATATAAAAGTAGAAACGATTTTTGTGCGTCAAATAAATAAAGAATTAGCGGCTCCATATGAGGAAAAAGGTGTTTACTTCACTACTGATTTGGACGAATTGTTGAATGACAAAGAAATTCAAGTAGTGACGATTTGTACGCCAGCACATACGCATTATGAATTAGCAAAAAAAGTTATACTAGCCGGAAAATCAGTTATCGTTGAAAAACCATTTTGCGATACAGTAGAACATGCGAAAGAATTATTAGCTTTAGGACGAGAGAAAGGTGTAGTCGTTATGCCTTATCAAAACCGTCGTTTTGATGGTGATTTTTTAGCTGTAAAGCAAGTAGTTGAACAAGGATTCCTTGGTGATATTATTGAGATTGAATCACATATTGATTATTTCCGTCCTGGTTCAATCACTCATGAAGCTCCAAAAGAAGAAGGTTCATTTTACAGTTTAGGTATTCATACGATGGACCGCATGATTTCACTATTCGGCCGTCCAGATACGGTGACATACGATATTCGTAATAATGAAGTAGAAGGTGCGGTTGATAACTATTTCGATGTTGGTCTACATTACGGAAATCAGTTGAAGATTAAACTAAAAACGAACCATGTTGTAGCAAAAGATTATCCACGTTTTATCGTTCATGGAACAAATGGCTCATTTATTAAATACGGTGAAGATCAGCAGGAAAATGATTTGAAAGCGGGTATTATGCCTGAGAGTGCAGGATTTGGTGAAGATTCGCCGATGTATTATGGAATTGCTAAGTATCGTAATGCAAATGGTGACTGGATTGAAAAACAAATTAAAACGCCGCTTGGTGATTATGGTCGTTTCTATGATGCAGCTTATGACACAATTGTAAATGGTGCACCAAAACTTGTGAAAGACGAAGAAGCGGTAACGAATATTGAAATCTTGGAAAACGGATTTGCTGTCCCATCACCTTCAGTCTACAAACTTGAGGCTTTACATTTGAATGAATAGAAGCGAGTATGCAATATAAAGGAGGTATGGAAATGGCAAGCGGATCAACACAAGTAAAATACCTCGGCATTTATCAAAAGATTAAACAACAAATTTTAGACGGTGAATATAAAATCAATGAAAAAATTCCGAGTAGCCCCGTCCTTGCTGAAGAATTTGATGTTTCAGTACTTACTATTAAAAAAGCGCTGGATCTGTTAGTAAGAGACGGCTACATCATCCGCCGGCGCGGAAGTGGAACAGTGGTGCAAGATTGGCGTCAGCAGGAAAAGGCACGAATGATTCAAACTTTAACAGGTACGAAAGCTGTTTACGGCAGTGAGGTAGAAAGTAAAATTATCGAGTTTGCGATTGTTGGTGCTGATGAAGTAGTTGCTGAGAAATTGGGAGTTTCAATCGGTGATTTCGTCTATAAAATCATTCGCCTCCGCATCATTCACAGCATTCCGACGATTATGGAGCATACATGGATGCCAATCTCGGTTATCCCAGGTGTTGAGGCTTCTGTTTTAGAGGAGTCAATATACTCACATATTCAAAATAAACTTGGTCTTGAAGTAGGGACATCTGTTGTCAGGGTTAAAGGAATTCGCCCAGATGATAGGGAGAAGCAGTTTATGAACTTAACAAATCAGGATTTCTTAATGAGAGTTGAACAAGTGGCATACTTAACGGATGGACGAACTTTTGAATATTCTTATGCAGATCATCTACCGGAAACCTTTGAGTTTGAAACAGTCATTACGGCAAAAAATTATAAAGAGACATAAAAACCGGTTGAGGCAAGTATTGAAGTGAACCCGAATAGTGGTACATGAAAAAAACACCTCCTGAATTCGCATACT
>NZ_JBMDKC010000017.1:0-72747 GCF_057809515.1 Bacillus sp. FG16 | reverse complement strand
CTTCAAAGGTTAGGAACTGAACAATTGTTAAAATATTAAACGTAACTTATATAGCTGTAGAGAAAGAGTTAGGTTTAGACCGTGAAAAAGTGAACGTAAACGGTAGTGGCGTAGGACTTGGGCATCCAATTGGTTGTACAGGGGCTCGTATTACGGTAAGTTTAATTCACGAATTAAAAAGACGTGGGTTAGAAAAAGGAATTGCCTCTTTATGCGTCGGTGGCGGTATCGGGGTTGCCTTATTTATAGAAGCACTATAAAAAAGAAGCAGCTATTGCTGCTTCTTTTTTTATGACTCAAATAGATGATGAAATAATCGATCACGATTTTCAAAGAAAAGTTTCGTTGTTTGGTAATGCTCGGTTTCTTCTAATGTGGATTCGTGAATCCCCTCTTGTGTTAAAGAGTATATAGTAGATTCAGGGTAAGCCATTAAAATAGGAGAATGCGTCGCAATAACAAATTGTGAACCTTGTTCCGCTAGTTCATGCATTCGAATGAGCATGGAAAGTTGTCTCATTGGTGATAGAGCGGCCTCAGGCTCATCTAAAATGTATAAACCTTGTCCTGAAAAACGATTCATAAATAAGGAAAAGAATGATTCACCGTGTGATTGTTTGTGAAGTGAGACACCACCATATGAATCAATAACTGGATTTCCGCGTGCTTCTCTATCAGCATCCATTTCATCAATATAAGAAGCAACGTTATAAAAAGATTCAGCGCGAAGAAAGAAACCGTCGTTTGGTGTATTGAAACTTTTTGAAATTCGAAGGTATTCATGTAAAGATGAATGTGAATCGTTTGTGCTAAAGCGGAAATTTTTCGTTCCACCTTCTGCATTAAAACCTAACGCAATTGCAATTCCTTCAAGTAATGTTGATTTACCCGTTCCGTTTTCTCCAATAATGAATGTTACATTTGGATGGAAAGCTAGTGATTGTAATGTTCGGATAGCGGGTAAGCAGTAAGGATATGCGGAAAAACTAGGGATATTTTCTTTTTTTAATGTGACATTTTGTAAAAAGGGTACGTCAATCAATATATAAACCTCAATTCATAACGGATTTTGAATCTAAAAAGGCAGCAAATACAAGTGTTAATGACACCTGAATGCCTTCCTTATTTTCTGAATATTTTATGTGGATTATATCATTTAAACTATCATATTCCAATGTGAAAATAAATATTGCATGAAGATCTATTCTCTCGTTATGATAGATGGTATTCTATTGAAAATGTGAGAAGGAGTTAAAGTATGCCGTTTACATTTGCACATCCAGCAGCAGTTCTTCCTTTTGCGAAAAAGCATTCTAAATATATGTCAGTAACGGCTCTTATATTAGGTAGTATGGCGCCTGACTTTGAATATTTTTTACACTTTAGACCGTATGGTGTTATTGGGCATACGTGGCTTGGGTTCTTATATTTAAATTTACCACTTGTCTTCTTATTAGCGTGTATATATCATTACATTTTAAAAAAGCCTTTTATAACACATTTACCTAAACCATTTGCTGGGTATTATACATATGTAGTAGATAAGGGGTGGAGGATTCATACATGGAAGGATCTTTTTATATTTTGTTATTCAGCATTATTCGGTATGTTAACGCATGTTGTTTGGGATGCATTCACTCATAAGACAGGCTATTTTGTTATGAAAATACCATTATTGCAAAGAGAATGGTATGGTATCCCTGTTTATAAATATATGCAACATGGAAGTACATGTATTGGTTTTCTATTATTAGTATACGTTTTATGGAAGTATAGAAATGGAATGGGTAAAGATCTTATTTTAGCTTCGGAAAAAAGAAAGTATTGGATTTCAGTAATTGTTGTGGCAACTATTATATTTATCGTGCATGCGTTCCTAGATCCCTATTTTCATATTTTCCAAATTGGAGGTATAATAGTATCTGGACTGACAAGTTCATTTTGTGGACTTTTCATTGTTTCTATAGTTTACAAAGCAAGGGACTAATTTTATATTCATGAATGATAGTGTTAGGAGAAATGAAATGATGAAAGCATGGAAAAGTATTTTTGTTTTATGTAGTTTTCTTCTTATGTTAAGTGGTTGCTTCCATCAAGAAGAAAAGAAAGCTGAACCGAAGAAGAAAGAATCTATTCCTGAAACGAAAGAATATGGTGGGCGTGAGCTGAAAAAAGTAGGACAAAAAGTGAAAGAAACAGGATGGGGTACTTTCAAGTTAGAGCAGATGCACTCTGTGAATCAAACATTTGAAGTAGCGCCAATGAAAATTCACGTACAAGATGTGAAAGTAATCTCTTTATCACAGATGAGTGAAAAAGCAAAAAATACATTGAAAGTATACACGGCACTAACTCCTGAAGAAGTAAAACGTAGATTAGGGGATAAAGTAAGCCAAGAAGATGCAGAATTATATGCATCGCTAAGTGGAACAGAGATTAGTAATACAATTCGTTATGTTGAGATTACATATAAAGTGGAGAATAGCGGGAATAAAAATATGCAATTTTTCTCTATGAATGATGTTATGATTAATGGTAAGCAACATTTTAAAGTAGCGACTCAAAACTTTTTATATGATGAAGATACGTTAGTTGGTACAAAAAATGTGTCAAGAGAAGACTATAAGCCTGGTGAAACAAGAGATGGTATTATTGGTTTAATACTTGACGATGGAAAAGACAAGGTAAAGGATATTCAGTTTACAACTGATGATTTACTTGCAGGAGATTCAGAAACACAAGATGTTGTAAAAGAGTCACAAACGTTTAATATCTCACTTTCGGAGTAAGGTGTTTTTAAAATAATGTAAGAAAAACAATCAGCACTCAAATATTATGCTGACTGTTTTTTTATTTCTTTTATGTATGAATCTACATTTTGAAAAGGCACCTTAATTTTAAACGCATCTTTTTGTTCGTTAAATTGCTTTTCATTGTAGGGACCGAAACGTTTATTGTGCTTTACGTCAATAATCCAATAATGTTCACTTTTTTTATTTGCAATTGCTGCGTCAGGGTTATTTGGATCTGATTTTTCCTCAGTTTGTTTTGCAATAATGTATTTATCATCCCAAGCAATGTCTGTAATTTTTGCAGGGATGTATTGTGTGGCATATACAGCATCTTGCGAGGGGAAAAGTTCAAATGCATTTCCAGAAGTACGTATGAGTTCGTATTCATCGTTAACCGTATAAGTTAAGTGACTTGTGTTTCCTGCACAACCAGTTAATAGGAAGGCGACGAATAGGATTATCCATTTTTTCAATATGGGAACCTCCTTTATAATGCTATTGTAACAAATTGTACAAGAAAAGTAAGAGAAACGCTAGTTTACAATGTTTTTTAGAAGTGGTACGATGAGACGGGTAAAGAAGGATATGAAGGAGTCGACATAAAATGAAGTTAAAGATGCATCGTCCAGCGCTTGTAATGAATCGCATAGGTGCTTCCCTAATTGACATGTTTTTAATCTCGGTTATGTATGGTGCAGTAGTAGCTATTATGACCGGAAACTATAGTGCTATGTTTAAGCGCTTTAATATAAGCTTAGGTGATTTTAGATATGATTTCGCAGTAGTTTTCATATTAATGGCGATATATTTTATTGTGTTACCCTTTATTTGGAACGGTGTTACACTTGGCAAAAAGGTAACGAGAATAAAATTAATTTCATTGAAGAGTGAAAAGCTAACGTTGCAAACATTAATTATAAGATTTTTTGTAGTGTTATTACCGAACGTATTGCTATTAGGAATTCCATTAATATGTAACGTATATATGATGTTGTTCCGCAAAGATAATTGTGGTTTTCAGGATTTAATTACAAAAACGAAAGTAATAAGTCTTGTATAATAAAATAAAAAAAAGACCTTTATATATATAAAAAGGTCTTTTTGATTTTATAAGTCTATTTTGAATGTTTAAAGTAAGGAAAAGCTAAAATGTGTCATTTTTATTTACAATAGATTGAAAATTAAGATAATGGTATAATAATTAAAAATAATATCTTTATCTCACCATTTGGGGCTGATTAAAGTTTTACTTTATATAATAAGGGGGAAGTTGAGATGACAGGAGGTAGCATAATTTTTTGGGGCATTCTCATTTTTATCGGTCTAGTTCTTGATCAGCGTAATAGTAAGAAAAAAGAAGGATAAAAAGTAAACGCTTACAAATTAAGTAGCAATTTTTCTTGCTTGCAGAATAATCTCATAAAGGAGTATACTGAATGACGGTAAGACTTATAGAAGGGGTAATGAAAATGAAGCTTGCAGGAAAAGTTGCTATCGTAACTGGCGGTGGCATCGGTATTGGACGTAATACAGCTCTTTTGTTGGCTAAACAAGGCGCAAAAGTAATTGTGACGGACATTGATCAAGAAAGTGGACAAGCAACAGTGGAGGAAATTACGAATCTAGGCGGAGAAGCACTTTTTGTATTCTATGATATGGAAAAGCAAGGAGATTGGCAACGCGTTATTAGCATTACTTTGAATGCATTCAGTCGCATTGATATGCTTTTTCAAAATGCTGGTTTATATAAAATAGATTCTATTTTTTCTCGCCAACAAGAGAACGATTCCAATGTACTTTGTATTAATGACGTTTGGATAGAGATAAAACAATTAACGTCATCTTTTATGAAACAGCAAGAAGAAGTGGTGCTTAGTGATTTACCGATTTTCGGTATTATTGGCACGAAAGGACAATCATTTCATACAGTAGAAGCTCTAGTATAATAATGAAAACCGCCCTCAATATATGTGGACGGTTCTTTTGTATGTTATATAGAAGGAAATTTTTTTAGCGAATACGTTGTTCTGTTTGGCTGTCAAAGAAATGCGCTTTATTTAAATCAAATGCCAATTTAATTTGGTCTCCAGGTGAGAATATATGTCTTGCATCAACACGTGCTGCAAAATCTTGATTTCCAAGTTTCATATATAAAATAGATTCAGCACCTAACAATTCAGCAACTTCAATTTTTGTTGTGAAAGTAGTAGATTGTGAAGCTTCTAAAAATAGTAGTTCATCATGAATGTCCTCCGGGCGAATACCTAAAACAATTTCCTTATTTACATAGCCTTGTTCACGTAGCATCTTCATTTTTCCTTCAGATACTTTGATTTTTATGGCATTATCTATAACGAAATCGGTTTCAGTCAATTTACCACGGAAGAAGTTCATCGCTGGTGATCCGATAAATCCACCCACGAAAATGTTTTCTGGTGTTTCATATACTTCTTTTGGAGTTCCAATTTGTTGAATCTTTCCATCCTTCATAACGACAAGACGCGAAGCCATAGTCATTGCTTCTGTTTGGTCATGTGTTACATAAATTGTTGTTGTTCCAAGGCGATGATGTAGCTTAGAAATTTCTGAGCGCATTGCAACACGGAGTTTAGCATCTAAGTTTGATAATGGCTCGTCCATTAAGAAAACTTTTGCATCTCGAACGATTGCTCTACCTAACGCAACACGTTGGCGTTGTCCACCTGATAATGCTTTCGGTTTTCTATCTAAATATTGTTCAAGCCCTAAAATTTTTGCTGCATCTTTCACACGACGATCGATTTCATCTTTTGGTATTTTTCGAAGTTTTAATCCAAATGCCATATTATCATATACACTCATATGTGGATAAAGAGCGTAGTTTTGGAAGACCATTGCGATATCTCGATCTTTTGGAGGAACATCATTCATTAGTTTACCATCAATTGAAAACTCGCCTTTTGAAATATCTTCGAGTCCAGCTACCATTCGTAATGTTGTAGATTTTCCGCATCCAGAAGGACCGACAAATACGATAAATTCTTTGTCTTGAATGTGTAAATTAAAATCAGTTACAGCTGTTACGTTATTATCATATATCTTATAAATGTTTTCTAATTTAAGTTCTGCCATGGTATTTCCCCCTAGAAATAATTATGCAAACGTTTTCTTTGAGTTCATTATAAACGAATAGATTCAAAAAATAAATAAAAAAATAAAACGTTTTCATATATTGGAGAGTTATTAGTGATTTTCGCATGTTTTCTTAGAAAAAGAACAATAAAAATTGTAAGCGCTATTTTAAATTGAGATAGAATCTGTTATCATTCATTAATGAAAACGTTTGCGCCTTAAAAAAGAGAAAAATGAATTATGAATGAAATGAGGTAGCATAATGGAAAAACAATGGTGGAAAGAAAGCGTAGTATATCAAATTTATCCTCGTAGCTTTATGGATAGTAACAGTGATGGTATAGGAGATCTTCAAGGGATTATTTCAAAGCTAGATTACTTAAAAGAGTTAGGGATTGATGTGATTTGGTTATCACCTGTCTATGAATCTCCAAATGATGATAATGGTTACGATATAAGTGATTATTGTAAAATTATGAACGAGTTCGGAACAATGGAAGATTGGGATGAACTATTACATGAAATGCATGAACGTAATATGAAATTGATGATGGATTTAGTTGTTAATCATACATCTGATGAACATAATTGGTTTATTGAATCACGTAAATCAAAAGATAATAAATATAGAGATTACTATATATGGCGTCCTGGAAAAGAAGGGAAAGAACCGAACAACTGGGGAGCTGCTTTTAGTGGATCTGCATGGAAGTATGATGAAATGACGGATGAATATTATTTACATCTGTTTTCTAAAAAACAACCAGATTTAAACTGGGATAATGAAAAGGTAAGACAAGATGTTTATGAGATGATGAAGTTTTGGTTAGAAAAAGGAATTGATGGATTCCGCATGGATGTTATCAATTTTATTTCTAAAGAAGAAGGCTTACCAACTGTTGAAACAGATGAAGATGGCTATGTTTCAGGTCATAAACATTTTATGAACGGTCCAAACATTCATAAATATTTGCATGAAATGAATGAGGAAGTATTATCGCATTATGATATTATGACGGTTGGTGAGATGCCAGGTGTAACGACAGAAGAGGCCAAATTGTATACTGGAGAAGAACGAAAAGAGTTGCAAATGGTATTCCAATTTGAACATATGGATTTAGATTCAGGAGAAGGTGGAAAGTGGGATGTAAAACCATGCTCACTTCTTACTTTAAAAGAGAATTTAACAAAGTGGCAAAAAGCATTAGAGCATACCGGATGGAATAGCCTTTATTGGAATAACCATGATCAGCCTCGCGTTGTATCTCGTTTTGGTAACGATGGAATGTATCGCATTGAATCTGCAAAAATGTTAGCGACAGTTCTTCATATGATGAAGGGAACGCCATATATTTATCAAGGTGAAGAAATCGGAATGACGAACGTTCGATTCCAATCAATTGATGAATATCGAGATATTGAAACGTTAAATATGTATAAAGAAAAAGTGATAGACCATGGTGAAGATATAGAAAAAGTAATGGAATCTATTTATATAAAGGGTCGTGATAATGCTAGAATTCCGATGCAGTGGGATGATCAGAATCACGCTGGATTTACAACAGGTGAACCTTGGATTACTGTAAATCCTAACTATAAAGAGATTAATGTGAAACAAGCAATCCAAGATGAAGGTTCAATTTTTTATTACTATAAGAAATTAATTGAGCTACGCAAAAATAATGAAATAGTTGTATATGGATCATATGATTTAATATTAGAGAATAATCCTTCTATTTTTGCTTATGTAAGAACATATGGAGACGAAAAACTACTTGTTATTGCAAACTTTACTGCGGATGAAAGTGTATTTGAAATGCCTGAAGATATTAGTTATAGTGAATCAGAATTATTCATACACAATTACGATGTAGAAATCGGATCGATAGATAACATTACATTACGTCCGTATGAAGCGATGGTATTCAAATTGAAATAAGAAAAAGCCTTATGCCACTATGGCATAAGGCTTTTTTGATTACCATTTTAATATGGAGAATCCATATGGAGGAAGTGTAACTTGTAATACACTTGCTTCCGCTGAAAATTCTTCATTTGTATAAATGTTAATTATTTTCTTACCAGTAACATGAAGAGGGAGTGAAACTGTAACTTCACTATTAGTAGGGTTTAAAACGAAAAAGATAGTTTCATCCTCATATGTTTTCGTATAAGAAATATAATTATGTTCATCATTTGCTTCGATGAATTGAAAAGTACCATGTCCTCCAAAAGCTTCATGTTGTTTTCGTAATGAAATCAATGTTTGTATATGTGTAAATAATGCATGATCTTGTTCTTTAGTATCCCAAATCATACATTTACGGCAATCGGGGTCCATACCACCATCCATGCCGATTTCATCTCCGTAATAAATGCAAGGAGAGCCGATGAAAGAAAGATGGAATACATAGAGCAATTTTAACTTATTTTTATCTCCATTGCATGTTGTTAAAATTCTTGGAGTATCATGGCTATCTAATAAATGAAAGGCTGCTTCATTTACATTCATAGAGTAGGAATGTAGAGATTCTGTAATTTGCTTCATAAATTCACTTGCTTTAATGGAATCGTTAGCAAAGTAAGAAAGTAGAGCGTTTGTAACAGGGTAGCTCATGACAGCATCAAATTGATCGCCTTGTAGCCACGGAAGAGCATCGTGCCAAATTTCTCCCAAAATATATACTTCAGGATTTAATGTCTTTATTTCAGTTCGGAATTCTCTCCAAAAGTTGTGATCGACTTCATTTGCGACATCAAGGCGCCAGCCATCTATATTGAATTCTCGTACCCAATAACGTCCTACTTCAAGTAAGTATTCTTTTACATCTGGATGAGCTGTATTTAATTTAGGCATATACGGTGTAAAGGCGAAAGTATCATAATTTGGAAGTGGCTCGGTTATAATTGGAAATTCATGAATGTGGAACCACTCTTTATATGCAGACTTCTCACCGTTCTCTAGAACGTCTTGAAATTTCTCGAAAAAGTATCCACTATGATTAAACACAGCATCGAGCATTACTTTTATACCGTGCTTATGACATTCTTCAACGAGCTCTTTGAAAGTTTCTTTCGTCCCAAATTGTGGATCAATTTCCATATAGTCAATTGTGTCATATTTATGGTTTGAATGAGCTTTGAAAATAGGTGTGAAATATATTCCGGAAATGCCAAGCTTAACAAGGTAATCAAGGTTTTGAATAACACCAGCAAAATCTCCACCGAAAAAATTAGTTGGAGTTGGATTCGTACTTCCCCAAGGAAGGGTGTTTTCTGGATTCAGCGTACTATCGCCATTAGCGAATCGTTCAGGGAAAATCTGATACCAAATGGTGTTTTTAATCCAGGATGGTGCTTTGAATACATCATCTGCATGAATAAATGGAAAACAGAAAAAATTACCAACATCATCATTTGGAATGTTAGAAAAGAATCCTCGCTCTGTATAAATAAGAGTATCTGTTTCAGATTTTAATTCAAATCCATAACGTAAGCGCTTAAATTTTGGTTCGATTGAAATGGACCAATAATCAAATAATGCAGTAGAACCCGTTTTTTTCATTGGTGTACTTAATGAAATCCATTTCCCGTCTTTCCATTCGTAAGGATCACCGTAAATAAGAGTGGCACTTTGAACATCATCTCTCTTAGTACGTACCCGGATGTGAATTGTTTGTTCATCGTAAGCGTATGCATAATTATCTTTCGGCCTATGATAAATGGCTTCTTTAAACATATAGAAAATCCCCCTTCAATATCTCTATACATAGTATTCCCTTAAGTGTAATAATAAAGCCTGTATTGCAAACGATTGCCTTTCTTATAGCTTTAATATTGCTTATAAGAGTAGTATTCATTTCATATAAAGTCAATGTATAAAGAGTATAATGACATAATTTTTAAATTAATATTTGCAAAATGAATAAAAGAATGTATAATGATAGACAAATAGCGCAAACGTTTTCATAGATTTTAGATATTGTTTGCGCTTCAATTAAACTATTAAATGCAAACGTTTTCAATTACTAAGGTACATAGACAATTTAGGGAGGTTTTTGGGATGAAGAAAGCATTATCATTATTAACGGTTTCCGCATTATCTATTGGTATGTTATCTGCATGTGGACCGAAAGATTCAGGGAAAAAAGAGGAAAGTAAAGCGAAAAAAGACTATGATCTTCTTGTTTGGGAAGATGATAAAAAAGGTGTTGGTTTAGAACCAGCAGTGAAAAGCTTTGAGGAAAAATATAAAGTAAAAGTAAAAGTTGTTGAAATGCAAATGACAGATCAAGTGAAAAAGTTACGCCTTGATGGGCCAGCGGGGACTGGACCAGATGTTGTAACATTGCCACACGATCAAATCGGAAATGCAGTAACAGAAGGTCTACTTTCTGAAGTGAAAGCGGATGATGCTGTAAAGAGTAAATTTACTAATTCATCAATAGAAGCACAGACATATAACGGAAAATTATATGGTTTACCAAAAGCAATTGAGACACCAGTCTTTATTTACAATAAAAAACTAATGCCAAAAGCGCCAGAAACGATGGACGAGCTGTTTAACTTCTCAAAAGAATTTACGAAAGATGGCAAGTACGGATTTTTAGCATTAGGAGATAACTTCTACTTTGCTAATGCATTCATGGCAGGTATGGGCGGTTATGTATTTGGTGAAAAAGATGGAAAGCCAAATGCAAGTGATGTTGGATTAAATAATAGCGGAGCAGTACAAGGTGCTGAATATCTTCAAAAATGGTACAAAGAAAAATTATTCCCGAAAGGTATTATCGGTGAATCAGGTGGGCCTGCTGCTGATGGACTATTCAATGAAGGAAAAGCAGCATCTATTATGAACGGACCATGGGCGTTCCAAGCAATGGAAAAGAACGGAATTGATTATGGCGTTGCTCCAATGCCGAAATTACCAAATGGTCAACCGATGAAAACGTTTGTTGGGGTTAAAGGATGGCATGTAACAAGTTTCTCTAAACAAAATGATTTAGCTACAAAATTCACTGAGTGGGTAACGAATGAAGAAAACGCAAAAATTCGATTTGAGAAAACGAAAGAAATTCCTCCAGTAAAATCAGTAATGGAAGATCCAATTATTAAAGATAACGAAGCTGCAAAAGCGGTTGCAACGCAATCTGAAAATGGAATTCCAATGCCAAATATTCCAGAAATGCAAGAAGTTTGGAAACCAGCTGGAGATGCGCTTCAATTAGTTGTTACAGATAAAGAGGCACCAAAAGCGGCGCTTGATAGTGCAGTGAAACAAATTAAAGGTAATATTGAGGCAAATCATAACAAGAAAAAATAAGGTGAAATTCGTGCCTCTAATATGAGAGGCACGAATTCTCTCCCTTCCATGTAGGAAGAAAAAAGGGGGAAGGAACATGCAAACATCTATGGAACCAGTAAATGGGTTAAACCATTCAAAGCATAGGAAAATGGCAACCATGTTATCAATCATTCCAGGCGTGGGCCAAATGTATAATAAACAATTTGTAAAAGGTCTTATTTTTCTAGTATTAACAGGTTCATTTATTGTAGCCTTTGCTGATTTATTGAATATGGGATTATGGGGTATTGTAACGCTCGGCACAGAAGTTCCACGTGACCATTCTGTCTTTCTATTAGTAGAAGGAATCTTGGCCCTTATCGTTATCACGTTTGGGCTTGGCATATATGCATTTAACTTATATGATGCATATCAAAATGGAAAGAAACGTGATATCGGAACACCGTTAAATTCTGTAAAAGAGCAATATCGTAATTTGTTAGATCAAGGTTTTCCTTATTTAATGGTTTCACCAGGTTTTCTACTACTTATCTTTGTTGTCGTATTTCCAATCATCTTCGTAATTTTAATTGGATTTACAAACTATGATTTATATCACTCTCCTCCAGCTAAATTAGTAGATTGGGTGGGCTTTAAAAACTTTATTGATATTTTCACTTTACCGATGTGGAGAGAGACATTTGTAAGTGTATTCTCTTGGACTGTCATTTGGACATTCGTTGCAACAACATTACAAGTTGCGCTTGGGATTTTCTTAGCAATTATCGTAAATCAGCCTGGTATTAAAGGAAAGGCGATTATTCGAACGATCTTCATTTTACCGTGGGCGGTTCCAGCATTCGTATCTATTCTTGTTTTCTCTGGTATGTTTAATGAAACATTTGGAGCAATTAACAATCAAGTATTAGCTTTATTCGGAATTGAAAAGATTGCTTGGATGACCGATCCATTTTGGGCGAAAATTGCTTTAATTATGATTCAAACTTGGCTTGGATTCCCGTTCGTCTTTGCTATGACAACAGGTATACTGCAATCGATTCCAGGAGAATTATACGAAGCGGCTACAGTAGATGGAGCGACAGCTTGGCAACAGTTTCGTAAAATTACATTGCCACTTGTGTTATATGCAACAGCACCAATATTAATTACGCAATATACGTTTAACTTTAATAACTTTAGTATCATCTATCTATTTAACGGTGGAGGTCCTGCTGTAGCTGGACAAGACGCAGGTGGAACGGATATTTTAATTTCATGGATTTATAAGTTAACGATGACTTCAGCGCAGTACGGAAAAGCAGCAGCTCTTACAATGATATTATCGTTAATCGTTATTACAGTTGCGTTATGGCAATTTAAGAGAACAAAATCATTCCAAGAAGAGGATATGATGTAAATGAATATTAAAAGACAGAAGATGTTACGTCTCTCATTAAGTTATTTAGTTATTTTCGTAATGTGTGCCATCATTTTCTATCCGTTATTATGGATTATTGGCTCATCGTTTAATCCGGGTGATAGTTTATCTGGATCAAGTATTATTCCACAAAATGCAACGTTAGATCATTATCGTAAGCTATTAGATCTAGAGAATAGTAATTACTTACTATGGTATAAAAACACATTAAAAGTAAGTGTTTTAACGATGATTTTCTCAGTGCTAGCAATTAGCTTTACTGCTTATGCATTTTCGAGATATCGTTTTGTTGGAAGAAAAAATGGTTTATTAACATTTTTAATTCTGCAAATGATTCCAAACTTTGCAGCGTTAATTGCTCTATACGTATTAGCTCAGTTAACAGGATTAATTGATACACACCTTGCATTAATTTTAATTTATGTAGGCGGGGCCATTCCAATGAATACATGGCTTATGAAAGGGTATTTTGATACGATTCCGAAAGAACTGGATGAATCAGCTCGTATGGATGGAGCTGGACATTTCCGTATTTTTTGGCAAATCATTATGCCACTTGCAAAGCCAATCGTAGCGGTTGTAGCGTTATTTACTTTCATTGGTCCATTTACAGATTTCATTTTAGCGAGTATTATTTTGCGAACACCAGAAAATTATACTTTAGCAGTTGGATTATATGAAATGGTTGCGAAGAAATTCGGTAATGAATTTACAACGTTTGCAGCGGGTTCTGTGTTAATTGCGATCCCAATTTCAATTTTATTCCTATCACTACAAAAATACTTTATTTCTGGTTTAACAGCTGGAGGTACAAAAGGATGAAAAATGGGACATTACGTCCCATTTTTCTTTTCATCTCCCTATAAATAACTTTATAGGGAGATGAAAAGAGATTTGACATCACATGTGAAAAGAAGTGAAATAAATAGTATATTATAGTATAGGAAAAAATAGCTATATCCCTTACAATACATGAAGAGGGAGAATAGGATTAGTTTTGCAAGATATAAGAAATGAAAGTTTATGACTTGCAATGAGTGCGAGATAAAATATATGAAAAATGACAGAGAAATGAGAGGAGGGGGATTTTTATGACAGTTACAATTAAAGATGTGGCGAAGCAAGCGAATGTTGCACCATCAACAGTTTCTCGTGTAATTGCTGATAATCCAAGTATAAGTGAAAAGACAAAGCGCCGTGTTAGGAAAGTGATGAGTGAATTAGGGTATCATCCCAATTTAAATGCGAGAAATCTTGCGAACCAAACGACGAAGACACTTGGTCTTGTTATGCCAAGTTCTGCAAGTAAAGCTTTTCAAAATCCATTTTTCCCAGAAGTTATAAGAGGGATTAGTTCATTTGCACATGTAGAAGGATATGCGCTTTATATGTCGACAGGTGAAACGGAAGAGGAAATTTTTAATGGTGTCGTAAAGATGGTACAGGGACGCCAAATTGGTGGCATTATTCTTTTATATTCAAGAGAGAACGATCGGATTATTCAATATTTACATGAACAAAATTTCCCGTTTGTTCTAATAGGAAAACCATATGATCGAAAAAATGAAATTACATATGTAGATAATGACAATTATGCAGCTGCGAGAGAAGTAGCAGAGTATTTAATTTCATTGGGACATAAGCAAATCGCGTTCATTGGTGGTGGGTCAGATTTACTTGTAACGAGAGATCGTTTAGCTGGTATGAGCGATGCTTTAAAACTAGCGGACATTACGTTATCAAAAGAGTATATTCTACATTTTGATTTTTCAAGGGAAAGTGGTCAACAAGCCGTGGAAGAATTAATGGGACTAAAGCAACCGCCAACAGCAATTATGGCAACGGATGATTTAATTGGGCTGGGTGTGTTAAGTGCTCTTTCTAAAAAAGGATTCGTTGTACCAAAGGACGTTTCTATTGTAAGTTTTAATAATGCTTTACTATCAGAAATCGCGAGTCCTCCGCTTTCAACAGTGGATGTGAATATTTATCAACTAGGATATGAAGCAGCAAAAGCTTTAGTTGATAAAGTAGAGAATGCGGAGTCTACTGCGAAATGTATCATTATTCCACATAAATTGCTAAAGCGTCACACTTGTGATCATTATGCAGAAAAAAGCTAAGAGTTTAACTCTTAGCTTTTTGTTTTAGGAAGGCTTCTAATCGATCGCAACCTTCTTTTAATGTTTCGATGCTGTACGCATAGGACAAGCGAAGATAGCCTTCACCATACTCAGAGAATGCTGTTCCTGGAACGACAGCTAGTCCAGCTTCTTTGACAAGATCAAGTGCAAAATCAAATGATGAAGATGTCAAATGACCAACATATGGGAATAAGTAAAATGCACCTGTTGGTTTTTCAACTGTTAAGCCCATTTGAGTGAGTCTATTATATACGTAATCACGGCGTTTTTTATATTGATGGCGCATCATTTTTGGTGCGTCTTTAGCTGCTGTTAATGCTTCAATTGCAGCGTATTGAGCGATGGAAGTAGCACACGTTACATTGTATTGATGAACTTTTAATATGTGTCCTGCTAAATAGCTTGGTGCGAATAAAAGTCCAACACGCCAGCCAGTCATAGAATGTGATTTAGATAAGCCGTTAATGACAATTGTCTTTTCACGCATTTCTGGGAAATGAGCGATAGATGTATGCTTTTGTTCATATACAAGCTCGCTATAAATTTCATCTGAAAGGACGAAAATATTTTTATCTTTTAAAACATCTACAATATCTTTTAATTCTTCTGTGGATAAAGTTACACCAGTTGGGTTAGAAGGATATGGTAGTACGATACATCTTGTTTTTTCTGTAATAGCATTTTTTAGCGCGTCAGCTGTTAAACGGAATCCAGTTTCACGAACATCTACAAAAATGGGCGTTGCACCGCATAATCGAATAATAGGTTCGTAACCTGGATAAATAGGAGCAGGTAAAATTACTTCTGTTCCTGGCTCTAAAATCGTTCGGAATGCAACATCAATCGCTTCACTAGCACCAATTGTAACGATGGTTTCGTTTTCAGGTGAGTAATGTAAATCGTAGTTATCTTTTACGAAGTTACAAGCTGCCTTACGTAATTCTAGTAAACCAGCGTTATGTGTATAGCTTGTATAGTTTTCTGTAATAGCCCGTTTTGCCGCTTCTTTTACGAGAGAAGGTGTAGGGAAATCGGGTTGTCCGATTGTTAAAGAAATCAAATTATCATAGTTTTGAATCATGTTAGAGAATTGACGGATTCCAGAAATTTGGATATCCTTCACTCTAGGGTTAATGAATTGTTCCATTGTATCTCCCTTTCTTCCGTTTGAAAATTAAGTTCATTTTATCATATTTTCTATGATTGCGCTTTGTATATGTAATTTAGAAAGAGAGAGAAAAGAGAAAAAAAGCCGCTATAAGCGACTTTTTAATATCCGTATTCCCAATCTATTTCATCTTCATTCCAGAGTACAGAGGATACCTTGCCAAGGTGAACAACTGATTCGTTCACAGCACATGTGCAATCTTCATCTCCTGCTTTATGCTGTAACTCTTCATATACTGATTTTTCAACATTTTCTAGAACAACCAAATTTTCTTCTTTTAAAACAAGCGTAGTACCCGCCATATTTATCTTCCTCCTACTAAAGTAATGATCACTTATTTGTAAACATAGATAGTATGGATTATATGCTGTATTTTGCTATAGTTGTCCGTCTAAAAAAGTATTTTTACATTTTCTTTGTAATCCGTATTCATTGTATACTGCACGAAGGAAATTTGGTACAGGGTTTACAATCATTTCGAAAATCTGTAACAATTATTATGAGTTGTTAACAAAGAATTAACAAATATGTTAAGAAAAATCAAAATTTTAAAACAAATAAACCTATAAAATGATATAATCATATCAAAATACATATAGGGGATGAGAGGTTATGGAGCTTATCCGTGATTTGTTGATTCAAATTGCCATCATAATTTTACCACTATTTTTATATGAAGCGATTCGTTTAAATCGCTATCAAGAAATGCCTCCGAAGCCAAATCGTTACTTTATTATGTTTTTATCTAGCGTTACGCTCGTTCTCTCCATGACATACTCTATTTGTTTTGGTAATGTGTGTGGGTATAACTTTCACCCAATTCCAATTGTCAGTGGTTTTTTATATGGTGGGATTGTTGGTTTAATCCCAGCGGTTATTTTTGTCGCATATGAATGGTTACTAAAGGGAATGAGCTTTCTTCCAGTTTTAGAAGTAACATTTCTATTGATAGTTCCGCTGTTTTTATCAAAGAAATGGTCTCTTTTTTCAAGAGATAAGAAATTAATTTTAGCATTTATGATTTCATCATTTTATGTGCTTGTTTCTTTAGTATTAGGCATGATTAATGTTCTTTTGGAAACAGGATTTACACCATATATTTCGCAAATATATAGCGGATTTATATTTGCCTCGCTTATCATGGTCATGACAATGGTATTTCAGGTGTATTTAACTGAATATTTAAATGAAAATGCATTGCTACGTACAGAGATGCAAAAATCAGAAAAGCTTAATATTGTAAGTGAGTTAGCAGCAAGTGTGGCACATGAAGTTCGTAATCCACTTACTGTTGTTCGTGGATTTATCCAATTGCTAGAAAGTACAGAAGATGTGAAGAATAAGGATTATATGCGTCTCGTATTAGCTGAATTGGATCGGGCGGAACAAATTATTTCAGATTACTTGAATTTAGCAAGGCCGCAAATTGAGAAAAAAGAACACATTTGTTTATCAGCCCAATTAATAGAAATGACCACTCTCATGTCGTCATTTGCAGCGATGCAAGGTGTATATTTACAAGTTGAAATTTCAGAAAGTCTTTATACGATTGGTGATAAGACAAAATTAAAGCAAGCTATTATGAATGTTGTTAAAAATGGTATTGAAGCAATTCAAGGAAATAAAGGATATTTAAAAGTAACAGCTATTCAAAAAGACGAAACAATCATAATAAGAGTTAAAGATAGTGGTGTTGGTATGACGAAAGAACAGTTAGTAAGGCTGGGGCAACCATATTATTCTTTAAAAGAAAAAGGGACAGGACTAGGGCTTATGGTAACATTTAGTATTTTACAAGCGCATAATGGTACATTGGAATATAAGAGTGAAAGTGGAAAAGGCACTGAAGCAATTATTATATTACCAGCTGTACAAAATAAGGAATAAAAGTTACCGATGGAAGGTAACTTTTTATTTTATATTGTTTATTCATTTGTTTTTTCTTGTTTTGCTCGGCTAAATAAACTTTTAAATGATTGAAAGAAGCTTTGCTCTTTTGAGGCAGCAACCATTCTTTTTGTTTCTTGAATTTCTCGAATAACTTGCATAAGCTGTGCATCACGGTTACTGTCCTTGTTATAAATTTGACTGACAAGTTTATTCATTTTTTCTTCCTGTTTGGATTCTCGTTTATACATATGATTCATTAATAAGTCCATCTTTTCTTTTTGCAATGCATCTGTTTGAGCGGCGTGCTCGACTAACTCTTGAAGCATTTTTTCTTGAGATCCTTCTTTTACATAAACTTGTTGCATCAATTCATCTAGTTTCTCATCCTTTAAACGATTTTGTGTAATTAGAGTAGAATTTTGATGAATAATTGCTTCATTTAATTGAGCTAGCATTTCAAGTTTCAACATGAACTCCTCAAAGTTACGCCCATCTTCTTTTTCTTTCGGTTGTATCTCTTGCTTATCTTGTATAACTGGTACAGGTGGGGCCTCTTTTTCTTTTAAAATAATCGGTATCGTTTCTGAAATATCTTCTTGTAATGTGGCAGCTCTTTCATGTATAGATTTCAATAGTTTTAAATCATCAAGTTTATAAATACGAGCATCAGCTGTTTTAGAAATCATATAACCATGTTCCTCTAACAGTTGACTATATTTGCGGACTATATGTTTTGGGATGCCTGTTTTATTCGTGACATCTTTCGTTTTATAGGTAGCTTCCATGATATTTCCTCCCCAAAAAGTATCGTATATATCATTTCAATCTTTTATGAGGACTTCCTTTGAAAAAGAATGTCGGAAGGCTATTAGTTTTCTACAGCATTAGTGAAAAAATGAAAATTTTTGGCGGAATGGCAAGGAATAACTAAAATAATGTCTGAAAACATATACAGGAGAAGTTTGTTATAATAACGGAGGAAAAGAAACTGGTAGAAACATGGAGGTATACATGAAGCAATTAAAAGGTATTATCATTTCAATTATCGCAATCCTGTCTATTTTAGTAGCAGTCTATGAAGTACTTGTGCCAGAGGAAACAAGTGTAAAGAAAACGAATACGTATGATCAAGTGTTAGAATTTCCGAAAGAACGTTATCCAGAGACAGGAAAACATATTACGGATGCTATAAAAGAAGGGCATTCAGAAGTTTGTACAATCGATCGTGGTGGTGCTGCAGATAGAAGGAAATTGTCGTTAGCACCATATCCATCAAAAAAAGGGTATGATCGTGATGAATGGCCAATGGCAATGTGCAAGGAAGGCGGAAAAGGAGCACATATTGAATATATAAGTCCGGCGGATAACCGCGGAGCAGGCTCTTGGGTAGGGAATAAGTTAGATAAATATCCAGATGGTACGCGTGTGAAGTTTGAAGTGAAGTAGTATTTGTACATTTCATAATGAAGGAGAAGGGGAACTATGGAGTTAACAATTTCTTATTCGCAATTAATGTTGATGAACTATGACGGTGAGCAGCCTTATGTAGACTGGACGGATGAAGATTTTGAAAGAGGTTATGCTGAGGCAGAGGGAACTGTTATTTTTGAAGCACTTTCTGATTATACTTGTGAAGTGAAAGTGACCCCAGGGAAACATATTGAAAAAGAAGAAGTGGTTAGAACGATTACGGTTCCTTTTACGGTTGAAAATGAAAGTATCGTTATAACGAGTATTCTTTCAAACAAATTTCAAATACCTATTCCAAATGGTGATTATACAGTTGTCTTACAAGCGATTCCTCTTGAAGAGCCAACGGATGATGAATTATATAAAATACAATACGAATTCTTCTTTGAAAGTAAAGAATAAAAAATGGGTTATCCTGAGAAAAGGATAACCCATTTTTTTTATGCGTTTGTTTTTAAAAGGGAACGAGCATCTTTCGCTGCTTGCACCATATGTTCTAAAGCTGGAATAACTTCTTCTGTTCTTCTCGTTTTTAAACCACAATCAGGATTAATCCAGAAATATTTAGGATCGCATACTTCTAAAGATTGTTCTACGATTTTATACATTTCATCTTTACTCGGTACACGTGGGCTATGAATATCATATACACCTAGACCGATGCCTTTTTCATATGTTGTATGTTTTAACGTATCAATAAATTCTCCGTGACTTCTTGATGTTTCGATAGAAATTACATCTGCATCTAATGCGCGAATCGCGTCAACAATATCTTCGAAGTTACTGTAACACATATGAGTATGAATTTGTGTTTCATTTGCTACAGAAGAAGTTGCTAAAAGGAAGGATTGTACTGCCCATGTAATATAAGCATCCCAATCTTTTTCTTTTAGTGGCATTCCTTCACGAAGTGCTGGCTCATCGACTTGGATTACTCTAATTCCGGAAGATTCAAGTAGTTCAATTTCGTGACGAAGAGCTAGTGCAATTTGATACGAAACTTCTTTTCTTGGAATGTCATTTCGAACGAAGGACCAATTTAAAATCGTAACAGGTCCAGTTAACATTCCTTTTACAACTTTCTCCGTTAAGCTTTGTGCATAAACAGTTTCCTTAATAGTCATTCCGTTAATAAAGGCTACATCACCATAAATAACAGGTGGTTTTACGCAGCGGGAACCGTATGATTGTACCCAACCGTTTTTAGTGAATGAGAAACCAGCAAGGCGCTCACCAAAATATTCGACCATGTCAGTTCTTTCAAATTCACCATGTACAAGGACGTCAAGACCAATTTCTTCTTGGTAACGAATCCATTTTTCTGTCTCTTTTTCAATAAATTGTTCATATTGTTCATTTGAAATAACGCCGTTACGCCACTCTTTTCGCGTTTGACGAACTTCAGTTGTTTGTGGGAAGCTACCAATAGTCGTTGTTGGTAATAGCGGTAACTCCAGGGCAACTTGTTGTAATTCGTATCGTTTTTCAAATGGAAGAGGACGTGAAAAATCTTCTTCTTTTAGTGCTGTTCGTGCTGCTTTGACATCTTCTCGGTTACGTGCAGCAGATGAACGAATTGTATGATGTACGTTTCGATATGTTTCCAGCTCATTACTAATGCTTTCTGTACCTTGAGTGAGAGCGGAATGAATAAGAACTAACTCTTCTAATTTTTGATTTGCAAATGCTAACGCATCAAATAGCTCAGTCGATAAGTGAGTTTCTTCTGTTTTATCGATCGGTGTATGCAATAAGCTACAAGAAGGCTGAACGATGAAATCTTTCGTTTGAACTTGTTTTTGTAACGTTGTAAATAACTCAAGAACTTCATCAAGGTCAGCTCTCCAAATGTTACGGCCGTCTATACAACCGACAGCTAAAGTTTTATCAGCTGGGAATCCATATTTTGAAATAGCATTTAAATTACCTTCTTTATCATGAATGAAATCTAATCCAATACCGGATACCGGGAATGTAATAATTTCTTCATAGTTTTCTTCTACGCTATCAAAATATGTTTGTAAAAGAAGAGTCGCATTTGGAACTTCTTTACGAATAGCTTCATAAATTTCTTTTGCTTGTTGAACTTCTTCTTTAGTTAAAGAAGCGAAAATCGGTTCATCAACTTGAATGGCTTGTGCACCAGCTGCATGTAGTTCTGAAAGCAGTTGTACGTAAGGTGCAACTAACTGTTTTAAAATGGTAGGAAATTGTTCTTGTGTATAGCCTTTAGCTAATTTTAAGAAAGTATATGGACCTAAAATAACAGGCTTTCCATCTACTCCTAATTCTTGTTTTGCCTCTTCGTATAAGCGAAGTGGACGATTATCTTTTAAAGAGATTTGTAATCCCTCTTCATATTCAGGAACGATATAGTGATAGTTTGTGTTAAACCATTTTGTCATTTCGGAAGCTACATGATCTTTAGAGCCACGCGCCATTGCGAAATATACATCAAGGTAAGATGTAAACTCAGAAAAACGTGATGGGATAAATCCTAGCATATAGGCAGTATCCAAAACGTGATCATAATATGTAAAGTCGCCAATTGGAATGAGTTCAATCCCTTTTTCTTGCTGTACTTTTACGTGTTGAAGGCGAATTTCTTTCATTGTTGTTAAAAATTGTTCTTCATCAATTTTATTGGACCAAAAAGCTTCCAATGTTTTTTTCCACTCTCGTTGTAGTCCGATACGTGGATAACCTAAGTTACTTGTTTGAATTGCCATTTTAAATTCCTCCCTAATTGAAAGTAAGCATTTCCGTTTACTAGGAAATACCTATAACAAAAAGTGCAAAGACATAGAAAATAAGCCTTCCTTTTTGTTTTAACACCTCATCATCATCCGTGAATCTATCAGTGTTGTTAAAACAGGCAGGTCTCCTGACTTATGCTTCATATAATTTCTTTCACCTTCCCGTTTTCACAGTGGCACCAAAAAGAAATCTCAGCATTTACAGTGGCGGGACCGTGTTGGAGTTTCACCAAGCTTCCCTTTTAAACACGAAACGAAATGTTCGTGTACCTATTTTCCTTTTGAAAGGAATTTAACAAGCGATATGATATTGAAACAAATTCTAACACAATTTTTGGAATTTTGTCTACTGTTTTAAAATAAGAAAATTCCAAAGTTTTTATTTCTTATTATTCTGACTTTTTAACTCTGAAGTAACTAATAATATTACAGTATAAAAAGAGAAATTGAGCTATGAAAGAAGTAGGGATGCCTTCTTTCATAGCTCAATTTTCATCTATAGCAACTTCTGAAAGTCGGCCTGCTATAGCATCTTTAAGGAGGGTGTTTAGCCATTGTAATTCAACTGTAATATGCTCAATTACACTTTGTAAAATATATAGTTGTGCACGTGAAACCTTTCCTTTATTACAATCATATATCGTTTGCATAGTATGTAAATATTGAAGAGTATCGTTTTTCTTTTTTTCTAAAATAGGAACTAATTCGTGATCATTGCTAAAGTGAGCGAAAGATAAGGCTGAATAAATAGGTTTATATATTTGGTTTTTTGCTTCGAATTGTTTTAATAGTAAAGTGTGGAATAGTTTTTTGCCTTCTTCTGTTATATGAAAAATCGTTTTGTCAGGTCGATTTGTGTCTCTAATTACATTTGTAATATGAATTGCACCTTGCTTTTCTAATTGCTCGAAGGCGTAATAAAGTGATCCTTTAGCATATTTAATATAACAATCCATTTGTCGTTCTTTCATAATATGCTGCACTTCATATGGATGTTTATCTCCTTCGAGTAGCAAGCCGAGAATGACTAATTTCATGCTCATGCTGTCTCAACTCCTGTATATAAAAACTTTATACATATTATAAACGGCATATCCTTTTTCATAAAGGGATATGCCGCTTCTTTTTTATATTAACTGACTTGCTTTTGTTTTTCTTTCTTTTTAGGGCCTGTAAAGAGGCGTTCATTTCCCATAAGTAAAATACAAATAACACTTAGTACAGCCGGGATGAGTGCCCAGAAGAATGTGTTCGCAATAGATGTAGCGAGAGCTTCTTTAATACCAGCTAATATTTCATCAGGAATTTTTGCGGTAGCGTCTGGTGATAATAAGAAGCTTGTGTCTCCACCTTTTGGAGCTAATTTTGCTAGTTCAGGGGGGAACACAGAGTTTAGTTTATCTGTAAAAACATGATTTTGAATTGTACCGAAAATCGTTACACCAAGAGTCATACCGAGTGATCGGAAGAATGAGTTTGTTGATGTCGCCGAACCGCGGTCTCGCATTTCTAACTTGTGAATAGAAGACATACTTAATACTGAGAATGAGAAGCCAACACCAAGCCCAGCGAGAATCATAAATAGTGTTACGAGTAAACGAGGTGTGTCCATTGTTAAAGTACTTAATGAATAAATACCAAGAACGAAGAAGACACCAGATACCATCATAATGTTACGATAGCTTGTTCGAGAAGCTAATTGTCCTCCTGTTTGACTTCCAATTACAGAACCAACCATCATTGGTGTTAAAATTAATCCAGCATTAGAGGCCGAACCTCCAAGAACGCCTTGAATGAAGATTGGAATATAAACTGTACAGATAATAAAAGCAGCACCATAGAAAAAGGCAACTCCTTGACTAGCTGCGAATAAAGGTTTTTTAAATAGATGGAACGAAATAATAGGCTCGGTTGCTTTTCGTTCTACAAAGAAGAAAATAATAAGTGTAATAACTACTGTTGTAAATAAGCCAATAATTACAGTGGAATTCCAGGCATATTCCTTACCACCAAGTTCTAATGCGAACATTAAGCAAACGATACTTATGACAAGTGTAATAGCACCAGCCCAATCAATTTTTTGTTTTCTAAATTCTAGAGACTCACTGTAGTATTTAGTAATGAAGAAAAAGGAGATAAGTCCTAATGGAATATTGATATAGAAGACCCAATGCCAACTTATATAGTCTGTAATATAAGCACCTAATAAAGGACCGAATACACTAGATGTCCCGAAAACAGCACCGAATAGCCCTGTCATCTTTCCGCGTTTTTCTGGTGGGAAGATATCATACATAATTGTAAAGGCGATAGGCATAAGGGCACCACCACCGATACCTTGAATAGCTCTATAAATACTTAATTGCTCAATACTTGAAGCTGTTCCGCAAAGCGCAGAACCGAATAAGAAAAGAATGAGGCCCCCAATATAAAAACGTTTCCGCCCGTACATATCAGAAAGTTTCCCGAAGATAGGCATCCCTGCCATTGTTGCTACCATATAAGCTGATGTGACCCAAACAAACTTATCAAAGCCTCCTAGGTCTCCAACGATTGTTGCCATTGCGGTTGCAACGATTGTATTATCCATTGCCGCCATTAATATACCAAGCAGTAAACCAGCAACAACAAATTTTGTCTTGTTGGCGTCTTTTTTTAATGGTTGAGTTTCCAAATATAACCCTCCTTTAGAAATAAGTAAACTATATTAAGTTTTGAGTGCAGTGGATAAAAAATTTAATATAGTTGATTTTAATTTCTTTTCCATAAGTGCACTAATATGCCATAAAGAATATTATAGTCAAATTTGACTATAAGGCAAACTTTTTCTTCCGTCAAAATATTCTTTCGTATGAGTAGAGAAAGAGTGAGACATACTGAATATTGCCATAAAGTTAATGAAGGAAATTGTAAAAAAATTTCATTAAGAACACCTTCTGTTAATAGATGAAAAATGGTTTTTTCTTCATATTGTCGAATAAGATAAAAGGAAGAGAAATATTAAACATTGCTTGTAGCAAGCTTTAGTAATTTTGGGAATTCATTGTGTGTATGGTACATCTGAAATGAGGTGAATATATATTATGAAAATATGGGGGCGAATTTCGAATACAGGAAAGTATTCAATACCGCTACAACCAGTATTGTGGATTGACGGATCGAAAAAGGAAAATGAATTTCCTCAAGTAGCCGTTACATTACAAATCGGTAGTATGTATACAGAACAATTTTCGTATGAATTGACCTACGATGTAAACGACATACTTATTATGCGAATTGAAGTGGAAAATAAAGGGGTAGAAATGATTTCGAGAGTTGTTGTAAGTCATATGATTCGAGATTACTTTGCTTATATTCCTAATTCTTTAAAAGTCGATAAGGGGATAAGTGAGTTTTTATTCCAGCTTGTAAGGTGGCGAATTGATGATTTGTTACCGAATGAAAAGGTGGAACTACGTTGTAAAATAAAAGCTAATAAAGATAAAGCTCTTAAACAAGCATTCTTTCAGGCTACATATACATTTCAAGATAAAGAGATATCATATGGTCCACTGCAAACAAATGAAGTTGTTGTGCGTCAATGATAAAAAGGAACCTATACAAAAGGTTCCTTTTTTTTAGTGAAGGTTGTGTTTTTTGAGTATTTTCTTTTGTTCGATTCCTTTTTTTCCTACATAGTTATTTTTGTAGCCAAAGTATAGAATAAATAAAAATGAAACAACATTAACAATAGCGTCGATTTGATCGTTTGTAATAAAGTGTATGCCGAAAGAGGTAAATAATAATTTTAATGATAATAGAAAACCAGCTAGTAAACGCATAGAATCTGATAGATTCTCTTTTTGTAGCATATAGATTACTCCTTTCTATAAAAGTTATATATTATATATATGAAATAGAGTAGAAAAGGTATACAAGCTTAAACAGAAATGTACATTGGATATGTACATTTTTTATTTTGTAGAAAAACATTATTGATATAGAAACATATATTGGTATAAAAGGGGGGAGAAGTATGAAACATAAAGGGAAAATTAGTGGGTTATTACTTGGGAATACAGTGGCAGTTACAGAATGGATTGCACTTCAGGATGTAATTGCAAAACTGGATTCACGATCATTTTATACCGTCTTTATTATTTATATATTGCAAATGATACTAAGTTATTATTTTGGACATTGGTACGATAAAAGAGCGAGCAAGCGTATGAATGTGGAAGTAGGAGGAATGGCAAGCAACGATTTTGTTGTTGATTTTTTTGGGAAAGTAGCCGCTTTATCTGAAAGAGATTCCCGTAATATTACAGTGTACATTCTTTCTGTAAAAGAATGGGAAGGATTAAAAGACACGTTGCAAGAAAAAAAATTGGGAGTGTTAGTAAAAAAATTGGAGAGTACCATTGTAAAGACAATCCGGAAGGGAGATGTTGTTACAAAGTGGGATGAAAATAAGTATGTTATTGTAGCAATTGATAATGGTCATGAAACATCAACAATAACAAACAGATTAATGAAAAATATTGAAAGTGAAATAGAAGGTGATTTACTCAGTGTCACTCTTCTATTTGGAGCAGCTAGCTATCCAGTAGAAGGAAAAACATTTGAAGAACTGTTGAGAAAGTCGCAAAATCAATTGTACCAGTATAGAAATTTACAAGAAAATGAGTAAAACTTTGATTTAAAGATATATGATAGGAAGAAGTTTTATTTGTAACATTTTTTTGACTTTTATTACAAAAAAAACTGCGTTTGTAATAAAAGTCTTTAAAAATATATGAAATAAGCATATAATTATGATGGTAGTGCCAATGCAATTTGCACAATGTGTTTTATTTTAAAAGTGTAGAGGAAAGCAAGCTCTACACTTTTCCTTTTTAGGAAATGAAAAGAATATTTGTAAGTTGTTGCGAGATATCGATTGTACTGTGTAAAATGAACAAAGAGATTATTTGATAGAAAGCTGGAAAGGGAATGATAGACGTGAGAGCGGAACGATCACCTTTTATCAGGTGAACTATTATAGTCTTATTAAGACTGAGGTGAAATTCTGTGGCCATTAAGGGAATACATAGTGTGAACAGGTTTTAAAAAACACGAAGTACTATACTTAAAGATGGATATGGAACTGCTAAATACTTCAAAAAGAATAATGTAATATTAAGTGATAATTTGTATAAACAATATTAATGATCTTCGTAAAAAAGATGCGAGTGTATAGAACAATTACATATTTTATAACTTTTTTATATTACACGATGGTCGTTTATAAGTAGGAGGAAGAGATGTTGAAATATAGTAAATTAGCAATTATAACTGCATTATCAATGACTTTATTAGCCGGTTGTTTTGGACCGAAACCAGAAGAAGAATTATATGTAGCGTTTGAAAACGCTGCTAAACAAGAAAAAACAATGTTTGAAGATGCAAAAAAACTTGAGAATTTAGAGAAAGAAGGACAAGAATTATATAACCAGATTGTGCAAGAGGGAAAAGATAATAATCAAACTGTTAAAGAAAAACTGAATCAAGCAGCAAAGAATACAACTGAACGAGAAAAAGTACTTACAAAAGAAAAAGAGGCTTTAAATAAAGCGCAAGAAGAAGTGAAGTCAGCTGATAAGTATGTGAAAAAAATTGAAGATAATAAGTTGAAAAATCAAGCTGATAAAGTGAAAAGCACTTATGAGAAACGACACGATTCATTTAATAAAATGTATGACAGCTATAATAAATCTTTAAAACAAGAAAAAGAGTTATATACAATGTTACAAGATAAAGGTACTAAATTAAAAGATATTAGTGAAAAAGTAAAAGTAGTAAATCAATCTTATAAGGATATTGAGTCAGAAAAAGATAAATTTAATGAATTCACAAAGTCTTATAATACAGAAAAAGTAGCTTTTTATAAACAAGCAAATATTAAAATTAAAGAAGAGAAAAAATAAAACAGTTTGGCCTACACTTGGCCAAACTGTTTTATTTTTTTGTATAAGTACGACTATACCATGGAACAGGTTCACTTAATTTTTTTTCTTGTTTCAATGCTTCAGGACCAATATAATCTTGAAGTGTTTTTTTTGCTACTGTTAAAGATAAGGTTGTTTTCGGATTTCGATAGGAGGATTCAAGATGACCAAGATGCGGTAGAATTCGAAAATCTTCTTTTGTAGGAGGGATGTGGAAAAAATAATCGCCTAAACGTATAAGGACATCAGATTGTTGTTGGCTAAAACGTGGGTTTCTAGAAAAATGTAATCCTTCTTTAATTGCTTTTTTTTCAGCAATCAAACGTTCTAAAGCTGTCTTTTTTAACCAGTATAAATATTTAGGGTTAGTAGCTGCTTTAGCATGACGATTCACAACGAAAATAGATTGAGCTAGTCGATTAATAGAATGTTGGTTTTGTAATTGAGATTGTGGTTGTGAAGGTTTCATATTGAATCTCCTTTCAATTTTTCATTATTATACCATAAATAAAAGAGGTTTTTATTATATGCAAAAAGTGATTGTATATATTTTCAATATTAAAGCAATATTGTTACAAAAAACAACTATTTTGTATAATAGTAATAGAATATGTTTTTGAAATTTGATAATGAAAGAGTGAGAAGTTTGAAAGAAATATTAAAACAACAGTATGCCATTATAGATATTGGATCTAATACAATGCGTTTAGTTATTTATGAAAAGCAAAATGGAGGTTTTTATAAAGAGATTGAAAATACGAAAGTGGTTGCTAGGTTAAGGAATTACTTAATTGATGGTGTGTTGAATGAAGAGGGAATAAAAGTATTATTACAGACATTAGTGCAATTTCAAGAAAGTACAAGGTTCCATCAGTTGCATCATGTACTTTGTGTTGCAACAGCAACAATTAGACAGTCTGAGAATCAAGAGGAAATTAAAAAGCTTGTTGAAGGACAAACGGACTTTACTCTTAGAGTATTATCAGAATATGAGGAAGCGCGTTACGGATACTTGGCGGTTATGAATTCTACATCGTTTTCAGAAGGAATAACGGTAGATATTGGTGGGGGAAGTACGGAAGTTACATACTTTAGAAATAGAGAGATTTTAGAGTACCATAGTTTTCCTTTTGGGGCACTTTCTTTAAAGCAACAATTTATTAAAGGTGATATTCCTACTACAGATGAGTTAGAGGGAATGCAACAGTATTTAGAGTTTCAATTTCGAACGTTACCATGGTTAATCAATAAGAAATTGCCTCTTATTGCAATTGGTGGTAGTGCGAGGAACTTAGTAAAAATCCATCAAAATTTAATATGTTATCCTATAGCAGGATTACATTTATACAAGATGACAGAAGAAGATATTGAAAATGTAAAAGATGAATTGGAAAAATTGTCGTTCATAGAACTTCAGAAATTGGAAGGCTTGGCAAAAGATCGAGCGGATACGATTATTCCAGCGGTTGAAGTATTTCATACACTTGTTAATGTTATAGAGGCACCGGCATTTGTATTAAGTAGAAAAGGGTTAAGAGAAGGTGTTTTCTATGAAGAGTTGACAAAAGATTTGGGGATTTCATATTATCCGAACGTAGTTGAAGAAAGTTTGCATTTACTATCACACGAATATGAAATGGATATGGAATTTGTTATTCAACTTATTAAACATGGAAGACTAATTTGCAAACAACTTGAGGAAATGGGGCTTATTTCTATGTCAGTAAAAGACTGGGAAGTGTTCCATCAAGCAGCGAAAGTATTTAATATAGGCAAATATATAGACGAAGAAGCGAGCCGTTTACATACGTTTTATTTATTAGCGAATAAGACAATTGATGGCATGATGCATAAAGATCGAGTAAGGCTAGCACTTATTGCATCGTATAAATCAAAAATGTTATTTAAACAACATTTATCTCCATTTGAAGGTTGGTTTGATAAAAGCGAACAAAAAAAAATCCGCCTATTAGGAGCTGTTTTACAATTTTCAGCTACTTTAAATGTAAGGCAACGATCGCTTGTTGATACGATATCTATAACAGAAAATGAAGAAGGATTAACGTTTAAAGCTTTATGTGAACAATCGGCATTAGCGGAAAAAGTGCAAGCTGAAAAACAAAAAAAACAGTTAGAAAGAGTACTAAAAATGAATATTAACTTGTCATTTGAACTAAAACATTAGGTTGTACGGATGTCTTTACAAAAAATTTACACTTTATAATATTGTAATTTGCTAAAATAAAAGTAACTAAATTATAGTAAAAAAGTTTCAAGGGGAAGTGTGAAGAGAATGGAATTATTGAAGGGGAATGCAGTAAATTTAAATGATACAGCTTATTACAATAATCGAGAGCTAAGTTGGTTAGCATTTAATGAACGTGTCTTACAAGAAGCGCAAGATGCAAATAATCCACTGTTGGAAAGATTGAAATTCATTAGTATTTTTAGTTCGAATTTAGATGAGTTTTTTATGGTACGCGTAGCGGGATTAAAGGATCAAGTGAGTGCTGGATTTAACCAACCAGAAAATAAAGCTGGCTTCACACCAAAAAAGCAATTAAATAAAATTGCGATAAAAGCCCATGCACTAATGACAATACAATATGATACATTTAAAAATTATGTATTGCCAGCGCTTGAATTAGAGGGGATTGAACGTTTAACATTCAATGATTTGACGAAAGAGCAGCGAGAATTTATAGAAGAGTATTTTGATGAGCAAATTTTTCCTGTGTTAACTCCTGTAGCTATTGATGCATATCGTCCATTTCCAATGTTATTAAACAAAAGTTTGAATTTAGCTACTCTTTTATATGATGAGAAGCAAGCGGAAGAAGAAAACAGGACGAAGTTAGGAATTGTACAAGTTCCTTCATTACTTGAGCGCTTCATAATTTTACCGAGCGAAGGGCAAAAGCATAAATTTATTTTATTAGAAGACGTAATTAGTAGCTTTACTCATAAATTATTTACGGGATATACAGTATCATCTGTTACTCGTTTCCGTATTACACGCAATGCCGATTTAACGATTCATGAAGAAGGTGCGAGAGATTTATTAAAGGTAATTGAAAAAGAATTAAAAAAGCGTAAGTGGGGGGCTGCTGTACGTTTAGAAGTTGGGAAAGAACACATTGATGAAAGAGTATTAGCGTTATTATATGAGGTTCTGGAAGTAAAAGATGAAGATGTATATATAATGGATGGTCCATTAGATTTAACATGCTTGTTTTCTTTATATAAAAAACTAGCTCCTTTATATGAACATCTTGTATATCCGGCTCTTATTCCGCAACCGCCTCAAGACTTAGGTGATGAAGAAGATGTATTTGAAAAAGCAATCGAGCATGATATTTTATTACATCATCCTTTTGAATCATTTCAGCCGGTAGTTGATTTTGTCCGTGATGCGGCAGACGATCCGAATGTACTTGCGATTAAACAAACGTTATATCGAGTAAGTGGTGATTCACCGATTATTCAGGCATTAAAGATAGCGGCTGAAAAAGGAAAACAAGTGACGGTATTAGTTGAATTAAAGGCAAGATTTGATGAAGAAAACAATGTTCATTGGGCTAAAGAATTGGAACAGGCAGGCTGTCATGTTATTTACGGTGTAAGTCACTTGAAAACACATAGTAAAATTACGTTAGTTGTAAGAAGAAAAAACGGAAAAATTGAAAGGTTCGTACATCTCGGGACTGGAAACTATAATGATGCAACAGCGAAGTTATATACTGATTTTGGATATATTACATCAAGAAAAGACTTTGGGGTCGATGCAACCAATTTCTTTAATTATTTAAGTGGTTATACAACAAAGCCACATTTTCATCATTTATCGGTTGCTCCATTTGATATAAGAGAGCAATTTATGGATTTAATAGATGAAGAAATCCGTTATCATAGGCAATATGGAAATGGATACATTATCGCTAAGATGAATTCATTAACAGATAAACCATTAATTAAAAAAATGTACGAAGCATCACAAGCTGGAGTAAAGGTAGAGCTCATTGTTCGAGGAACATGTTGTCTAAGACCTGGTATTCCAAATGTAAGTGAAAATATTCGTGTAGTTAGTGTTGTTGGAAGATATTTAGAACATAGCCGTATTTATTATTTCCATCATAATGGCGAGGAGAAAATATATTTATCTTCAGCTGATTGGATGACGCGAAATATGGAGAAGCGAGTGGAAATATCTTTCCCGATATTAGATATTGAAATGAAGGCACGAATTAAGGCGATTTTACAGCTTACATTAGCTGATAATGTGAAAACACGTGAACAAAATAAAGATGGTGATTACTATTATGTTATTAATGGTAGTACAGAAGAAATTGATAGCCAAGTGAAGTTGTTTAAGATGGCGTATCAAAATACAGACGCTGAATAATGAAAAATGAAAAAAGTAAAAACCTCTTATGGACATAAGAGGTTTTTACTTTTTTCTACTCATATGCTCCCAAAATGGAAGGATGAGTAGAAACAATAGTTTTATTATAAGCGTGTAATGAGGTGGCTCGTTGAGAGAATAATATTTGAAAGAATAGTTATTTTAACTTAGTAATAGTATGGTTGTTGACATGGTCCACCGTAACAAGGATAAGGTGCTGGCGGCGGGAAAGGTGGTGGATAAGGTGGGTAAAATGGTCGCGGGCCGAAAGCTAATGCTCCGCCGAGTAATCCACCAGCAATTCCAGCTAGAAAGGGAACGCCAAAAAACGGGAAGAAGCGTGAATCGCCTACTGGACCAATAGGTGCTGAACGGACTGGGATTGGTTGATAATATGGATACATGAACATACCTCCTTTATTGGACTCACTTTCATCATATGGTAAATGAAACGTGGATGAGCGCGTACAAGAAAGGATATGCAAGAAAATAGGCGAATTATTACGAATGTTGGAGTATAAAAAGTGTAATTTCAGGTTTTGACATAAAACGGAATGGGACACGTGTTCTTCCCAAGCCTCGATTGACATAGAGAGTTAAATCCTGAATTGTATAGAAGCCTTCAATATAGTCTTTGGCGAGTGATGGTGTAATAATAGCTCCTAAAAAAGGAATTTGTACTTGTCCGCCGTGGCTATGACCAGAAAGTTGCAAGTTGATTGGATATTTGGAAACTTTGGGCGCGATATCTGGTTCGTGAACAAGAACAATGTTATAAGTATTTTCCCGTGCATGCTCTAATGTTTTCTCTATTTTTGGTTTGCCTATTAGTATATCATCGAGACCGAAAATAGAAATTTCACTATTATCCATTAGATGAATTCTTTTTTCACTATTTAGCAATAGTTCAAATCCAGATTCACGCATGATGTGCTCATAGTATTCCGTTCCATATCCACCGTGATCATGGTTACCATAAATAGCGAATTTCCCGAAGGGGGCTTGTATATTTTTTAAAATGGATGCAACGAAAGGGGTGTCAGTATACGTTTGGTAATTATCAATGAGATCTCCAGTAAAAAGGACAATATCTGGATTTACAGCATTAATTTTAGAAACAACTTGAGATAAATGTTGAAGCGAGAAATAGTATCC
Source organism: Bacillus sp. FG16 (assembly GCF_057809515.1). Lineage (NCBI taxonomy): Bacteria > Bacillati > Bacillota > Bacilli > Caryophanales > Bacillaceae > Bacillus > Bacillus sp. FG16. The sequence continues at coordinate 39,171 of NZ_JBMDKC010000017.1, read as the reverse complement.
GAGATGTAAATCGCTGAATTGAAGAATTTTCATACCATGAAAACTTTTTGGGATGAGTTGTGATTTTAATGTGTGCTGTGTAAAAGAAATGAAATGGGGCTCTATATATTTAGCATAGTAGTATCCGATGCTACTGGTTATAAATGAATAGAGACAAGTACGCATACCAATTTTTAAAAAATCTCTTCTTGTAATGTGCTTCATAAAAATATGAGTATACCTCAATGTTTTTATTCCATTTATAGGATACTCAAATCTCCTTTCAGTTTATTTAAAATATATTTTGCATAACAAAAAATTAGTATAGATTACGAAAAAAATGAATGAAAGAAAGTTCTTTATATTAAAATATCAGAAAAATTTAAAAATATAAAGATTTCTATTAAATAAAGTGATAAAATGAATGTGTATTCATTTTTTGGAGGGGATGTATGTGAAAGAAAAGGTAGTTATTATAACAGGTGGATCGAGTGGAATGGGAAAAGGAATGGCAACTCGTTTTGCAAAAGAAGGGGCACGAGTTGTTATTACAGGACGTACAAAGGAAAAACTAGAGGAAACAAAGTTGGAAATTGAACAATTTCCAGGGCAAGTATTACCTGTACAAATGGATGTAAGAAATACAGATGACATTCAGAAAATGATTGAACAGATTGATGAGAAGTTTGGTCGAATTGATGTTTTAATAAATAATGCAGCTGGCAACTTTATTTGTCCAGCAGAAGATTTATCTGTGAATGGCTGGAATTCAGTCATTAATATTGTGTTAAACGGTACATTTTATTGTAGCCATGCTGTCGGAAAATATTGGATTGAAAAAGGTATAAAAGGGAATATCATTAACATGGTAGCAACGTATGCATGGGATGCAGGGCCAGGAGTGATTCATTCGGCTGCAGCGAAGGCAGGAGTATTAGCGATGACGAAGACGCTCGCTGTTGAGTGGGGACGTAAATATGGAATACGAGTTAACGCTATTGCGCCAGGACCAATTGAACGTACGGGCGGTGCTGATAAATTATGGATTTCAGAAGAAATGGCTAAGCGTACGATACAAAGTGTTCCGCTTGGAAGGTTGGGTACGCCAGAAGAAATCGCTGGTCTAGCTTATTATTTATGCTCAGATGAAGCTGCGTACATAAATGGAACTTGCATGACAATGGATGGAGGACAACATTTACATCAATATCCATTTTAAAAGGGATAAAAAAATGAATGTTTGATTCATTTTTTTATGATTAAATGTGACAGAATTGTTACATGTGAAAGAAAAGTGTTTACAAGAGGTCATATATACGTTATATTTAAGACCTCTTTTTTCTTCATAGTAGAATTGCTAATTCCCCTTAGCATTTTACCCCTCTAATCCCTTCAGGAAAACTGAAGGGATTTTTTATTATTTTTCCGTAAATATCATGTTATAATTTTTGAAAAGTAAAGGGAGGGAAGCACGTTGATAGATGCATTAGATGTAATGAGTAACTTGGATAAAGTCCTTCCTTATTATCAAGCTATTTTTAGTGCTGATGAGCATACTGTAATTGGATATGAAGTAGTAGGACGTATTCAAACAGAAGAGGGCATACAAAGTTTAGCTTCTTTCTTTCACGATGATTCGATTCCAAGTGAATTTCAACTGGAAGCGGATAACATTATAGTAGAAAAAGCTTTAAATCGTTATTTAGAAAGCGATCAAAAATTATTATTATTTATACATCGAAATGCTAATGTATTAATGAATGATGATGATGAAAGCTTGCTTCAACTTTTATTGAGGTATGAAGAACAAGGTTTAAATTTAAAACAAATTGTTTTAGAGATTACAGAGCATGAATGTAAAGAAGATATAGAGCAATTTAATCATTTGCTTATGTATTATCGTACATATGGTATTCAAATTTCGATTAATAAAGTCGGAACGGGCACAAGTAATTTAGAGCGTATTAGCGTGTTAGCACCTGATATTTTAAAAGTAGATTTAACGAACTTAAGGCAAACAGCACTTTTACAATCTTATCAAGATATTTTATATTCTTTATCATTACTTGCTAGAAGAATTGGTGCAACCTTGTTATATGAAGAAATAGATGCTTTTTATCAACTGCAATATGCTTGGAAAAACGGTGGAAGATATTATCAAGGTAATTATTTGAAAGAATGTTTACCTGATTTTATTGAAACGAATGTTTTGAAAGAGCGACTTGGTAATGAATGTCATCAGTTTATTCAGCATGAAAAGAAGAAGTTACAAAAAATTTATAATTTAACAGAGATGTTACGCGATCGAATTGGCGATGTTTTATCAAAACAAAAAAAGAATGAAGATATAAATAATTGGTTATTACAATTTAGTCAAAGTGTATCACAGTGTAGTTTTCGTATATTTATTTGTAATGAAGATGGTTTCCAACAATCAGGAAATGTTATGAAAAAAGATGGAGAATGGATTGTGATGCCGGATTATTATATGAAGAACTGGAGTTGGCGCCCGTATTTTCTCGAGAATATCATGAAAATGCGTTTTGAGAATAAGGCGAGGCTTTCAGATTTATATGCAGATATCGAAACGGGTGAAATGGTACGAACATTTTCTTTCCCGATTGATGATGACAACTTTTTATTTATAGATTTATCTTATGAATATTTATATGAAGAAGATGTTTTATTTTAATGCACGAAGAGATTCGTGCATTTTTTGTTTGTTTTTATCATAAATTGGTAATAGTGAAAATGGTGATGAAAATGCTGTCTATCGTTGTAAAGATTTTACGAACGAAATCTGTCCTTTCTTTGCATAATCATTGTTACAATGAATACTACAAAGACAAGTTCTTTTAAAAGGAAGGTGAAAAAATGAGGAAATATGGAATATGGCTTGTTCTATTTGTATGTGTTGCCTTTCTAGTTGGTTATAGTGTTACGACTGTTTTAGGGAAAGAGGAAGTGGAAGTTGATCGGAAAGAAGTATTTACAACGATACAAAAAGGCTATGAAACCCAATTTTCAATTCGTGGGAAGCATTTGCCGATGAATAAGATGATAGAGACGTTATCACCGTATTTTACAGATAATTTCCTTCAAGTATTTACAGATGAAAATAGCAGAAGTGATAAACAAAGTGGTGAATATTTACTTCCGGCAAAAGAAGCACCGTTTTCTTTTAATTCAGAAACGAAAATGTCGTATGATGAAGAACATAAAAATTTATATGTATATGAGCGGACAAAAAGTGGGCAATATCAAATTGTAACATTAAAAAGGGATCAAGATAAATGGAAGTTAGCAGGATATCATGAAAGTCAGGAACTTTTAACTGAAATAAAAAGGTTGCAACAATTATAAAGTGAAACTTTTAATTAGTGGGAGGGAGTACTCTCTCATGTAACTTTTTGACTTTAGCTAAATTTTGGGTGGGAGTTTTACTACCTACAAATAGCGGGATAAGAATAGGAATAGGTATTTACCTATTCCTATTCTATATTGAGTAGTTGTTGTAACTTTTCAATTTGAAAACCTGCAACTACTTCGCCATCAATTACGACTGTTGGAGTTGAATAGGAATCATAGTCGTATAAAAGACGATTGCGAGCAGCAGCGTCTTTTTTTACGTCAAATTCTTCATATGCAACGTTATTATGCTTCAAAAATTCTTTCACAATAACACATGGCGGACAATCGGGTTGTGTATAAACCTCAATTTTTTTCATTGTAATTCCTCCTTTTTTCTGTTTTTTATTATATTCTTCCAGTATAAAAACCGCAATAAAGAAGGGGAAATATGTTCTTTCTGTTTTTTCCTTCGCATTTCGACAAATTTTTAGTTGAGTTTCTGGCCAATAACCTTTATCCTAGAGTGTGGAACATTTTTTCTGTTATGACGGATAGAATGAGTATAGCTGTAAAACCTATTGGTAGGAAGATCAGAGAAAGGAGAGATTTCATGTCTCTACTCCAAGGAATTTTAACTCGACTTGTTAGTCTACAAGAACAAGCTGAAAGCGGTGAAGTAGCACAACGCTATTTTGAAGTGAACGGTGAGCGCAAATGTAGCGTGAAATTTTTCGATAAAAGTGAAATGTATGAGTTAGAAGTGTATCAACAAGGTGAAAAACCTCAAGTGTACCAATTCGATAATATCGACATGGTTGCAATTGAGATTTACGATATCATTTCTTGATACATATAAAAAAGGTACTGCCATATGGCAGTACCTTTTTTAGTTCTATTACTTTCTAGCGTAATGTATAGAAGTTTTTTATTTTTCCTACAATGGTATTAAAATGAAAATTAATCCGTGCAAGTTTGCCTATCCATGTGGATAAGTAGTCCCGCCAACCGGGTGAATATGTGAAGCTAAACTTCTCACAATTGCTGGGTTCTGCAAATAGCGGGAGAAATATAACTAGGAGGTTATCGTATGGAACGTTTACCAGTTGTGATTTGTCCTAATTGTCAAAGTTCTGCTGAGATTATTCATGTATTAACGGCTCAATCTAATCAAAATGTAATTTATACGTGCCAAGTTTGTCACTTTGTAATTCGAAATATTGAAACGAATAAAGGATAGGAAGTTATAATTTTAGTTTTTGTCCCATACAATGAGAATACGAAAAGTCTGTCTAATTGAAAGGACGTGACTCTGTGGACGGTGCACATAAATTTTACAATGTTTCAGAGAGACATTTAAATTTTGATATGGTCTTTAACCGTATTTGTAGTTTCATTGAAAAGGATCCACGAAATTTATATCGATTATCCATTGGGACAGACTCGCAAGCACATCAAAAGGATACGAGGTTTATTACAGCAATCCATATTCATCGTGTTGGAAAAGGCGCTTGGGGGTGTTTACACCATAGATCAGTAAAAGATAAGCCAGCAACTTTACGTGAGAAAATATATTTAGAAACGCAGTTTAGTCAAGAAATCGCATGTCTATTTACGCCTACTCATATACAAACAATATGGGAGTTATTGCATCCTTATGCTCAAGATGGGGCTGGATTCATAATGGAAATTCATTTAGACATTGGGAATGATGGTTTAACAAAAGAATTTATTTTAGATATGACAGAAAAAATTCGAGCGATGGGATTAACTGCAAAAATTAAGCCGGATGCTTATGCGGCGTTTAGCTATGCAAATCGATATACGAAATGATTTTTTGTATGTTTACGATTGTTACATATCTTCTGGCAAAAACTGAATATTACATCTATTAAATGAGTTAAATTTTTTATATAATAAGAGTAACGATGCGAGTGTAAGGAGAGGGGTATATGCAAAGGGAAGTTGTTTTAACGAAGGAAGAAGAAAGTTTACTACTAGATATTTTATTTCAGCAAAATTATGCAAGTGAAATTTTAGCTGTAGAACTTACAGATATTGAGAATGGTTTGAAACAGACAGATGTGGTGCAATATAAAAAAATCACAAGGTTATTTTACAGATTAAAAAATAAAGGGTATTAAGCGCTACCGGAATGGTAGTCTTTTTTTTGTGCTGTATGCTAAAATAGCTGTGTGATTGTATTTTTATTGAAATAAATTTAGGACAAAATAATAATATGAAAACGCTGTCATAAAATGTGAATAGAGTTATGAACATAAGCAGGAAAAAGGGAAAATGGGGGATGTAATATGATTAGTATTCCGAAAGACGAATTTCAACAAATTCTTGTGAAGGATTTAATGATTTCATCGGAAAAAGTAGCTCATGTCCAAATTGGAAATGGTTTAGAACATGCTTTACTCGTTCTTGTGAAATCTGGATATTCGGCGATACCTGTCTTAGATCCAATGTATAAATTACATGGTTTGATTAGTACTGCCATGATATTAGATGGTATGTTAGGATTAGAGCGTATTGAGTTTGAAAGACTTGATGATATGAAAGTAGAGCAGGTGATGAAGGAAGATATACCTTTTCTTAAATTAGAAGATTCATTTGCAAAAGCTTTAGAAATGACAATTGATCATCCTTTTATTTGCGCTGTTAATGAAGAAGGCTATTTTGAGGGGATTTTAACACGTCGGGCTATTTTAAAATTGTTGAATAAGAAAGTAAGACAACATAATCGATAACGTGAGAAAAGTGACTTCATAGAAACGAAGAAGTCACTTTTTTTCGTGCATATCACTTGTGCATGTATTATATTTAAAAAGACATAAAACATAAGGAAAGTTTGCGCTAGAAAATTGTATTTTCTGAATGAAAGCTTATTGAAATAAGGTGTATGGAAGCTAAGGAAAGAGGGAGAAAGTTGCAAATTGATGATTTTCAAATGATGGTTGTGTTAGCTCAGGAATCAAATATGAGAAAAGCGGCGGAACGTTTATTTGTTTCCCAACCTGCGCTGAGTCAACGATTACAATCTATGGAGAAACAATGGGGAATGAAGTTTTTTATTCGCTCACAAAAAGGATTGACAATTACACCTGAAGGGGAAAAAGTTGCAAATTATGCCAAAGAAATGTTGCAAAAAGAAGAGGATATAAAAAGTGAGCTAGCTGTTTTTAGAACGGAAACTCATGGAACGTTAAAAATAGCTGTTGCATCAGTTATTGGTCAATATTGGCTCCCTCCTGTTTTGAAAAAGTTTGTGCATAAATATCCTTCTGTAAAGATATCGCTGTTTACTGGATGGAGTAGTGAAGTGCAAAAGCAGTTTTATGAAGGAGACGTTCATGTTGCTATACTGAGGGGAACACAAGAATATAAAGGTCAGAAGCAAAAATTATTTGAAGATGAACTGTATTTAGTTGATAAAGAAATAAAAGATATTTCGATGCTAAAAGAAACAAACAGACCGTTCATTCAATTTAAAAGTGACTCGACTTATTATGGACAAATACAAAATTGGTGGTATGGTTTATTTTCTAATCCGCCTAAGCGAACGATTGTAGTTGACCAAATTGAAACATGCAAACAACTTGTTTTAAATGGTATAGGTTATGCCCTTTTACCTTCTACTGTTTTAAAGGAAGTACAGGAAAATATGTATAAAACACCTGTTCAATTGACAAGAGAAACATGGTTGTTAACAAGTGACTCGGCAAGGCAGTTGAAGCAAGTACAAGCATTTTTAGAAATTATAGAAGAAATTCAAAGGGAAAAATAAGATTATTATCTTGCTACTCGCTCTTTCGTTTGGTAGAGTAACATTATAAATGGATTTAGGAGGCAACAAGAATGAAAATGATGGACGCTAACGAAATTATTTCGTTTATTCAAAAAAGTGAAAAGAAAACTCCTGTAAAGGTATACATAAAAGGGGATTTAAAAGAAGTAACATTCCCTGAAACAGTACAAGCATTTGTGAATAAAAAATCAGGTGTATTATTCGGAGAATGGTCTGAAATTAAGACAATTCTTGATGAGAATAATAAGCACATCGTTGACTACGTTGTAGAAAACGATCGTCGTAATTCTGCAATCCCAATGCTTGATTTAAAAGGTATTAAAGCTCGCATCGAGCCAGGTGCTATTATTCGTGACCATGTTGAAATTGGTGACAACGCTGTAATTATGATGAATGCAACAATTAACATTGGTGCTGTAATTGGTGAAGGTTCTATGATTGACATGAACGCAGTACTTGGTGGACGTGCAACGGTCGGTAAAAACTGTCACGTAGGTGCAGGTGCTGTACTTGCAGGTGTTATTGAGCCACCTTCTGCAAAACCAGTTATCGTTGAAGACGATGTAGTAATCGGTGCAAACGTAGTTGTTTTAGAGGGTGTTACAGTAGGTAAAGGTGCAGTTGTAGCAGCGGGAGCTGTTGTAACAGAAGATGTGCCTCCATACACAGTTGTTGCAGGTACTCCAGCACGTGTAATTAAAGAAATTGATGAGAAGACAAAAGCAAAAACAGAAATTAAACAAGAGCTTCGTCAATTAAACCCAGAGAAATAAAAAGCAAAAAAAGCGTAAGAGCGTAAATGGGCTCTTACGCTTTTTATAGATAGAGGTGCAAAAATGACAGTAAGCAAATTTGTCCAAATTCGTAGAGATCTACATAGAATTCCAGAAATTGGATTCAAGGAATGGAAAACACAACAGTATATTTTAGATTATATAGGAACACTTTCTCATGAATTTGTGGAAGTGAAGACATGGAAAACAGGTGTAATCGTTAAAGTAAATGGAAAAAATCCAGAAAAAATAATAGGTTATCGTGCAGATATAGACGGTTTACCAATTACAGAGGAAACTGGATATGAGTTTGCTTCTATTCACGAAGGAATGATGCATGCATGTGGCCATGATGTACATACAACAATCGGTTTAGGCCTTCTAACGAAAGCTGTGAGCGAAAGAATAGATGATGACCTTGTATTTCTATTCCAGCCAGCAGAAGAAGGACCAGGCGGTGCTCTTCCTATGTTAGAAAGTGAAGAGTTAAAAGAATGGAAACCAAATATAATTCTTGGTCTTCATATTGCACCAGAATACGCTGTAGGGACAATTGCAACGAAAGAAGGACTGTTATTTGCCAATACTTCAGAATTATATATTGATTTAAAAGGGAAAGGTGGCCATGCTGCCTATCCGCATACTGCAAATGACATGATTGTTGCAGCGAGTCATCTTGTTACACAGCTTCAATCCGTTATTAGTCGCAATGTAAATCCCCTTGATAGTGCAGTAATTACAATCGGGAAAATTACAGGTGGTACGGTTCAAAATATTATTGCAGAAAAATCTCGTTTAGAAGGAACGATTCGAACATTATCAGTGGAATCAATGAAGCGTGTGAAAAGCAGAATTGAGGCAATTGTTGCAGGTATCGAAGCTTCTTTCCAGTGCGAGGCGATTATAGATTACGGAGCAATGTATCATCAAGTATATAACCATGAAGAGTTAACGAGAGAGTTTATGCAATTTGTACATAAACAAACAGATATGAATGTTATTACATGTACTGAGGCAATGACAGGTGAAGATTTTGGTTATATGCTTCGAGAAATCCCTGGATTTATGTTTTGGCTTGGAGTAAATTCAGAATATGGTTTACATCATGCGAAATTAAAACCAGACGAAGAAGTGATTGAAAAGGCAATTACATTTTTAAGTCAATATGTAAAGTGGAAAGGGAATAGAAAATAAAACTCCCGCTTTCTTGAAGGTTCCAAAAAACTTTTTGTTCTGAGGTGTAAGTAACGCTCGTATAGATTGATTTTAGACATTTACATACAAATAAGAATAAAGTTAATTGGACTGTTTTAATAATGAGCAGGGGGGGGTAGCCACTGCTCATTATTAATTATTTGACTAACTTATATATGTTTACTTTTAATATGAAAAGTGTGTAAAATCAATGTGAAACATAGAAAAAAGGGTGGGGAATTACGTGCAAATTAGCAGTGCGATTTTATGTTTCGTCTTATATGCGTATGTTATTATTGCGGCGGTTTATTTTGGGATAAGTTTTTATGCCTATCGTCTAGTAGATAATAATGAATATGACGAAACATACAAATGGGTGAAGAGATATTTATCACCTGTACTAGAAATTATGAATGGGTTTGTGCTCTTTTTATTTATTGGATTAATTGCTTTCTCAACGAGTTTAGTAGGGAATAAAACTACGTTATTTGTATTGGGTATCATTATTTTTATGTTGTTAGGAATAAGGATTGGTAATACGGTCTTTTGGAATGAAAGAAAAGTAGATGGTTGGACAGGAATGTTAATTCCGTGTATGTTAGCTGCAATCGTGACAAATATAGAACATGAATATTATCAATTACATTTTTGGCTCATTATCGTTTTAACAATTCTTTCTGTATTGTATATAAGCACAGTAGTACTAACATATATTGCACATGAAAAAGGAGATGTTAAAGGCACTCGTTTCTTTAGAGGACGGGCATTATTTTGGAGTGTGCCGACGATGGCAGTTATCGCGCTTATTGCGATATTGGTAAATGGATATCAATTTTCTAATTGGCAACTATTTTTAGAAAATTGGTGGATTTTTATCTTTTCGTTTATTGCTTTTTTAGGTGCCACGCATTATTTATTCCATCAACATCACTACATATGGGCGTTGTTATTTGCATTCATACAGCTTCTATTTGCCTTTTTTGGTCAAGAAACATTATTATTCGTTTTTGAAACATTTAGTTCGTTTGGAAATATATTTGTATTTGCTATGTTACTTGTTGGTATCGCTTTTTACTTGCAACAATATTTTTATATACAAAAACAAAAATAAGAGCTAATTACAGTTTTTGTGACGCATATAAAGTGTGTTACACTGAAAATAAATAGTACTTGAAGTTATTGGAGGAATTCCTGTGGGTGAGAAAGAAAAAGAGTTTGCTGTCATTGGACTTGGTCGCTTTGGTGGAAGTATTTGCCGAGAACTAGCTCAATTAGGTATGGAAGTAATGGCAATCGATTCAGATGAGGATAAAATTAATGAATTTGCAAATATAGCTTCGCATGCTGTAATTGCAGATTCAACAGATGAGATGGTATTAAAAAGCCTTGGTATTCGAAATTTTGATCACGTAGTCGTTGCTATTGGAGATAATTTAAATTCAAGTATTTTAACGACTTTGATTTTAAAAGAGTTGGGTGTAAAAAATATTACTGTAAAAGCTCAAAATGATTATCATGAAAAAGTGTTAAGTAAAATAGGTGCAGATCATATTGTGCATCCAGAGCGTGATATGGGAAAAAGGATTGCCAATAATATTGCATCAAGCAATGTGTTAGACTACCTTGAGCTTTCAGATGAGCATAGTATTGTAGAGATTATTGCGAATAAAAAAATTGATGGGCACTCTTTAATTGAATTAGATATTCGTGCGAAGTTTGGATTGAATATTGTAGCAATTAAACGAGGTAAAGAAGTTATCGTATCCCCTCGGGCTACGGAGAATATTCAAGCAGGAGATATATTAATTGTCATTGGTCATGACGATGAAGTGGATCGATTTAAACATTTTTTAAGATAAGAGAAAAGGACAATGCCTTCATGGCATTGTCCTTTTTCTTATATTTCCATAATGATTGGTAAAATCATTGGACGGCGTTTCGTTTTCTCATATAGGAATGGAGCTAATGTGTCTGTAATTTCATTTTTAATTTCAGACCATTGTGTTGTTTTACGCTCCATTACTTTTTCTAAATGAGTTGTAATTAATGTTTGTGCATCATTGATTAAATCGCTGCTTTCACGCATATAAACGAAACCGCGTGAGATGATATCTGGTCCTGCTGCAACTTTAAATTCTTTCATATCAATGCTTACAACTACAATTACAAGTCCTTCTTCAGAAAGGATACGACGATCTCGTAATACGATATTGCCGATATCTCCAATACCGTTTCCATCAATGTAGACCGAACCAGATGGGATTTTTCCAGCTACGCTAGCTTCATCCGAACGTAAAGCAAGAACATCGCCATTATCCATAATGAAGCAATTTTCTTCAGGGATACCACAATCATTTGCTATGTTCATGTGCATACGCTGCATACGATATTCACCATGAATTGGCATGAAGTACTTTGGTTTAATTAGACGTAACATTAACTTTTGTTCTTCTTGTCCACCGTGTCCACTTGTATGGATATTTGAAAGTTTCCCGTGAATTACATCAGCACCAGCGCGGTACAACATGTTAATTGTACGACTTACGCTAATTGTATTTCCTGGAATTGGTGAAGAAGAGAAAACAACTGTATCTCCAGGAATAATTTGAATTTGGCGGTGTGTACCGTTTGCAATACGTGAAAGTGCTGCCATCGGTTCACCTTGACTACCTGTACATAAAATAACAACTTTATTAGCTGGTAAGCGGTTTAGTTGAGATGCATCTATGAATGTATCTTTCGGGCAACGAATATAACCAAGGTTTTGTCCGATTTCAATTGCTGCTTCCATACTTCGACCAAACACAGCTACTTTACGGTTGTTTTCAACAGCAGCTTCAATAACTTGTTGTAAGCGATGAATATTCGATGCAAAGGTTGCGAATATAATCCGTCCGTCTACTTTACGGAAAATGTCTTGAATGCTATCACCAACGCGACGCTCAGACATAGTAAAGTTTGGAACTTCACTGTTCGTACTATCAGATAATAGACATAGCACGCCATCTTTACCGATTTCAGCCATTTTTGTTAAATCAGCTGGTTCACCAACTGGTGTGAAATCAAATTTGAAATCACCTGTATGAACAACTTGACCTTGAGGTGTTTTCACAACAACGCCGTACGAATCTGGAATACTGTGAGTTGTACGGAAGAAGGATACAGACGTTTTTTTGAATTTAATAACGTCATCTTCTTGAATTTCGTAAAGTTTTGCTTTACGAAGTAAGCCGTGTTCTTCTAATTTGTTTTTGATGAGTGCTATTGCTAATTTTCCGCCGTAAATCGGGATGTTCACTTGACGTAATAGGTAAGGGATTCCGCCGATATGATCTTCGTGACCATGTGTAATGAATAAACCTTTAATTTTATCTTCGTTTCGCACAAAATAAGTGTAGTCTGGTATTACATAATCGATTCCGAGAAGTTCGTCCTCTGGAAATTTAATTCCAGCATCAATTATAATAATTTCATCTTGAAATTGAACAGCGTATGTATTTTTACCGATTTCACCAAGCCCACCGAGAGCAAATACAGCAACTTGGTCGTTTTTTAGAAATTTCATATCGCTATACGATTTCCGCTAATGTTAAATCAGCGTTTTCTTTTTCATATTCAAGATGAGCACCAGTAACAGACTGAACGAACTCGATATTATATGCGAACTTATTTAATTTCTTACGAACATCCTTTTCAGACGTAGCCTCTAAATATAAAACTTTTGTATTTTCACGTACTGGAACCTCAGTTAATTTTTCTTGATAAAATACTTTAAAAATCATTTGGAAAACCTCTCCTTGTCTATGTTTTGCATTATCTGTTACTTATTATAAAGCAAACAGTCACGATTTTCATGTTTTTTCGAATGAGAATGAAGAAAAAGCCCGAAATGGGCACAATTTAAGCGATTGTCTTTTTACGGACCAGACCGTTTAAATAACGCTTGAGCTTTTTCTTCAGCTTCTTCAGCATGATTACTCCTTCCTTTCCTTATTTTAAACATGCATATTACTAGTGAAAATTCTATCTCTGATATAAGAGATAGGACAAAAGTGAATGGTGAGTCTTGTCCTATCCCATACAGTGAAAGTTATTCTATAGTAACGATTGGTAGCCGTTAGTTATAGGTATAGTATGAGGAAGAATGGAAAAGAAAATTCATCCGAACAAGTATCCACATGTTTTACTAATATATATATGCAAAGTTTGTAAATAAGGTCAGAAAGGGAACGCTTTCTTCACAGATGTTTAATATGTTATACTTTTTTTTAGAATTTGAAAAGTGATATTCAAAATAGGAATATAGAGTGCCAGAAAGGATTTTGACAAATGAATGATAAAATTGTCTTTTTTGATATTGATGGAACATTATTAGATCATGATAAAAAAATTCCGCAATCTACACGAGATGCAGTAAAACAGTTACAAGAAAAAGGCGTACATGTAGCAATTGCGACAGGGCGCGCGCCATTTATGTTCGAAGATATTCGCAAGGAACTTGATATACATAATTATGTTAGTTTTAATGGACAATATGTTGTCTTTGAAGATGAGGTAATATTTAATAATCCGTTACATCCAGATGCTTTACATAAGTTTACTCAGTTTGCAAAACAAGAAGGATATCCACTTGTATATCTTGACCATCAAGATATGAGAGCATCAGTGGAATATCATGATTATGTGAAAGAAGGCTTTGGAAGCTTAAACTTTGAGCATCCAGCATATGAGCCTAATTTTTATGAGGAACGTAATATTTATCAAACACTACTTTTTTGTGAAGTAAATGAAGAGGAAAAGTTTATTAATCATTATCCAGATTTTCATTTTATTCGTTGGCATGCATATTCAATGGATATCATTCCGAATGGTGGTTCTAAGGCAAAAGGAATTGAGAAATATATTGAAAAGTTAGGTTTTAATCGTGATCAAGTGTATGCATTTGGAGATGGATTAAATGATTTAGAAATGATCGAAGCGGTTGGCACAGGTATTGTGATGGGAAATGGCCATGAAGACTTGAAAAAACTTGCAAATCATGTGACAAAGGATGTTAGTGAAGACGGTATATATCATGGACTAAAGTGGGCTGGATTGCTATAAGTGAATATGGAACCCATTTCATAATAAAAAGGCGGAAGATTAACTTCCGCCTTTTTATCCCGCATTAACGTGCAGTAAGACCCCCACCTCGAAATGCAGCGAAAGCAAAGAAGTTAGGTGGGGGATCAACTGTCCGTAAAAGCCCGATTGGTTCAACTAATAATCATTGGGGATGAACACCCCCCGCTGATTAAAGTTTCACTTTATCATTATCGCTCTAGAGGTTTGGAATCATCAGGAGCGGCAAAAGGATTTTCTTTATTGATATGGTCATAGAACATAACGCCATTTAAATGGTCAATCTCGTGTTGGAATACGATTGCTGGTAAACCTTTTAAACGTAATTTTACTTCTTCTCCGTTAATAGAAGTTGCTTTTACTGTAATTCTTGTATAACGAGGAACATAACCAAGTACTTCGCGGTCTACAGATAGACAGCCTTCACCACCCTGTAAATATGTACGTTCAACAGAATGGCTAATGATTTTTGGATTGAATAATGCATGGCTATATAATGTACCGTCCGCATCGGTTACATGAACTGCAATCATTTTTTTTGAAACACCGATTTGCGGAGCCGCTAATCCGATTCCAGGGCGTAAACTATATTTTTCAGCCATTTCAGGATCTTGGCTATTTATTACAAATTCAATCATTTCTTTTAAGGTAGTTGTATCTTCTTCGCTTGCCGGTAATGACACCTCTTCTGCAACGTTGCGCAAAATAGGATCTCCTTCGCGAATAACATCTTTCATTGTAAGCATATGTAATCTCTCCTTTCCTCTTTAGTCTACCAAAGGAGATGGAAAAAGTCATCGGCAAGAAAGGGAAGGCATTTTGGAAATCGTTCTATTATAGAGTAGTTATGTATGTGATAAACAAAAAAAGACGGCAAAGCCGTCTTTTTCTTTCCATAGTTGTTTCGTTTTACATTAGCGAATGCAAGCAGCACCAACGATAATTAAAAGAATAAACAACACAACGATTAAGGCGAAGCCGCGTCCAGACCCGCCACAAGAACCGCCATAACCGTAGGAAGGATATGAACAAGTTGGATAGCAATATGAGTATCCGTACATGAGATGACCTCCTTTATCATTTCCCGCTAATACTGCGGTTACTATAATGTATGGAAGAGAGGGGAGGAATGTATAGGTATTTACCTAAAAAAGGAAGAGTAGTTTGTATATTTTTGTTACGAAGAGAGAAAAACTAAAGAGAATTAAATCGTTTACATATTATTCTAAGAGAAAAAATAAGTGAAAAAGGGAATAATATAACAGTAGGTCAATGCTTACTAATACAGATGTAAAAAATAAAAACACGTTTGTGTAGTAGAAACCTGCATATTATTTATAAAAAAACGTATTCAAAGTAATTGACATCGTAATTAGAATAGTTGTAAACTAAAAAACGTGATCAAGATTGTATTAATATGTTTCTGAAAAAACATTAGTACAGATTGTTAGGTACACAAAATTATTCTCAACCGACAGACAAACATGTTGGTTTACATCGTTGCGCTTTTTAAACTGGAAAATAGCCAGTGAAAGCGTTTCAGAATATGGTTCAAGAGAGGAAGAGGTGAACGGAATGGGTACTAAAACAAAAAAGACCCTATTTAATGTTGATGAGCAAATGAAAGCTATCGCAGCTCAATTTGAAACATTACAAATTTTAAATGAAAACGGTGAAGTTGTGAATGAAGCAGCTATGCCTGAATTATCGGATGATCAATTAAAAGAATTAATGCGTCGTATGGTGTATACTCGCGTATTAGATCAACGTTCTATTTCTTTAAACCGTCAAGGACGTTTAGGTTTCTACGCACCTACAGCTGGACAAGAAGCTTCTCAATTAGCGAGTCATTTCGCACTTGAAGCAGAAGACTTCATCTTACCAGGATACCGTGATGTACCACAATTAGTATGGCACGGATTACCATTATACCAAGCATTCTTATTCTCTCGTGGACACTTCATGGGTAACCAAATGCCTGAGAATGTAAATGCATTAGCTCCACAAATCATTATCGGTGCGCAAATCATCCAAACTGCTGGTGTTGCGTTAGGTATGAAACTACGTGGTAAAAAATCTGTTGCAATTACTTACACTGGTGACGGTGGTGCTTCACAAGGTGACTTCTACGAAGGTATGAACTTTGCAGGTGCATTCAAAGCTCCAGCAATCTTCGTTGTTCAAAACAACCGTTATGCAATTTCTACTCCAGTAGAAAAGCAATCTGCAGCTAAAACTGTAGCACAAAAAGCAGTAGCAGCAGGTATTTACGGAATTCAAGTAGACGGTATGGATCCATTAGCTGTATACGCAGCAACTGCTTTCGCTCGTGAGCGCGCAGTAAATGGCGAAGGTCCTACTTTAATCGAGACTTTAACATTCCGTTACGGTCCACATACAATGGCTGGTGATGACCCAACTCGTTACCGTACAAAAGATATCGAAAACGAATGGGAACAAAAAGACCCAATCGTACGCTTCCGTAAGTTCTTAGAAGCTAAAGGCCTATGGTCTCAAGAAGTTGAAGAGACAGTAATCGAAGAAGCAAAAGAAGATATCAAACAAGCAATTGCTAAGGCTGACCAAGCTCCAAAACAAAAAGTAACTGATTTAATGGAAATCATGTACGAAAAAATGCCTTACAACTTAGCTGAACAATATGAAATCTACAAAGAAAAGGAGTCGAAGTAAGCCATGGCTCAAATGACAATGATTCAAGCAATCACTGATGCTTTACGCGTTGAAATGAAAAATGATCCTAACGTACTTGTATTTGGTGAAGACGTTGGTGTAAACGGCGGTGTATTCCGTGCTACTGAAGGTTTACAAGCTGAATTTGGTGAAGATCGTGTAATGGATACTCCACTTGCAGAGTCTGGTATTGGTGGACTTGCAGTTGGTCTTGCACTTGAAGGATTCCGTCCAGTTCCAGAAATCCAATTCTTCGGTTTCGTTTTTGAAGTAATGGATTCAATTTCTGGTCAATTGGCTCGTATGCGTTACCGTTCTGGTGGACGTTGGACTGCTCCAGTAACAGTTCGTTCTCCATTCGGTGGTGGTGTTCATACTCCTGAACTACATGCTGATAGCTTAGAAGGATTAGTGGCTCAACAACCTGGTCTAAAAGTTGTTATTCCATCTACTCCATACGATGCTAAAGGTCTTTTAATCTCTGCGATTCGTGACAACGATCCAGTTATCTACTTAGAGCATATGAAATTGTACCGTTCATTCCGTCAAGATGTACCAGAAGGCGAATACACAATTGATTTAGGTAAAGCTGATATCAAACGTGAAGGTACAGATGTATCTGTTATCGCTTACGGTGCTATGGTTCACGCTGCATTAAAAGCTGCTGAAGAACTTGAAAAAGAAGGTATCTCTTTAGAGGTTGTTGACTTACGTACAGTTCAACCATTAGATATCGAAACAATCATCGCTTCTGTTGAAAAAACAGGTCGCGTAGTTGTAGTTCAAGAAGCTCAAAAACAAGCTGGTATTGCAGCTAACGTTGTAGCGGAAATTAACGACCGTGCAATCTTAAACTTAGAAGCTCCAGTTGTACGTGTTGCAGCTGCTGATACAGTATTCCCATTCTCTCAAGCAGAGAGCGTATGGTTACCAAACCACAAGGATATTGTTGAAGCTGTAAACAAAGTAATGAACTTCTAATTTTTAGTTTTTCATGTGCAAAAGAAATCAGCACATGCTGGTTTCTTTTGTACATATTCCATAATAATGAAATGAATCAGGGGGCTGAATTCCGTGGCATTTGAATTTAAACTACCAGATATCGGTGAAGGTATCCACGAAGGTGAAATCGTAAAATGGTTTATTAAACCAGGCGATGAAGTAAATGAAGACGATGTACTTCTTGAAGTACAAAATGATAAAGCAGTAGTAGAAATCCCTTCTCCTGTTAAAGGTAAAGTACTTGAAGTACTTGTAGAAGAAGGAACAGTTGCAATCGTAGGAGATACATTAATTAAATTTGATGCTCCTGGATACGAAAACCTTAAATTTAAAGGTGACGATCATGATGAAGCTCCAAAAGCTGAAGAAGCAGCAGTAGAAGCTCCAGCAGCGGAAGCTACTCCAGCAGCAACTGCAGAAGTAGTAAATGAGCGCGTAATCGCTATGCCATCTGTTCGTAAATACGCTCGTGAAAAAGGTGTAGACATTCATAAAGTAGCTGGTACTGGTAAGAATGGCCGTATCGTAAAAGCTGACATCGATGCATTTGCAAATGGTGGACAAACTGTAGCAGCAACTGAGGCTCCAGCAGCAGTAGAAGCTACTCCAGCAGCAGCGAAAGAAGAAGCACCAAAAGCACAACCAATTCCAGCTGGTGAATATCCAGAAACTCGTGAGAAAATGAGTGGTATCCGTAAAGCGATTGCGAAAGCAATGGTTAACTCTAAGCATACAGCTCCTCACGTAACATTAATGGATGAAGTTGATGTAACTGAGCTTGTTGCTCACCGTAAGAAGTTCAAAGCAGTAGCAGCTGACAAAGGTATTAAATTAACTTACCTTCCATACGTTGTTAAAGCTTTAACATCTGCATTACGTGAATACCCAATGTTAAACACTTCTTTAGACGATGCATCTCAAGAAGTAGTTCATAAGCATTACTTCAACATCGGTATCGCAGCTGATACAGACAAAGGTCTATTAGTACCAGTTGTTAAAGATACAGATCGCAAGTCTATCTTCACTATTTCTAACGAGATCAATGATCTTGCTGGTAAAGCACGTGAAGGTCGTCTAGCTCCAACTGAAATGAAAGGTGCTTCTTGCACAATTACAAACATTGGTTCTGCAGGTGGACAATGGTTCACTCCAGTTATCAATCACCCAGAAGTAGCAATCCTTGGTATCGGCCGTATCGCTGAAAAACCAGTTGTGAAAAATGGTGAGATCGTTGCAGCTCCAGTATTAGCATTATCTCTAAGCTTTGACCATCGTTTAATTGACGGCGCAACTGCTCAAAAAGCGTTAAACCAAATTAAACGTCTATTGAATGACCCACAATTATTAGTAATGGAGGCGTAATAACAATGGTAGTAGGAGATTTCCCAATTGAATTAGATACAGTCGTTGTTGGTGCAGGTCCTGGTGGATACGTTGCGGCAATTCGTGCAGCACAATTAGGTCAAAAGGTAGCAATCATTGAAAAAGCTAACCTTGGTGGCGTATGCTTAAACGTTGGATGTATTCCTTCAAAAGCGTTAATCAATGCAGGTCATCGTTATGAGAATGCAATGCATTCTGATGACATGGGTATCACTGCAGAGAACGTAAAAGTTGACTTTACAAAAGTTCAAGAATGGAAAAACGGCGTAGTTAAGAAATTAACTGGCGGTGTTGAAGGCCTTCTTAAAGGTAACAAAGTTGAAATCATTCGCGGTGAAGCTTACTTCGTAGATGCTAATACATTACGCGTTATGACTGAAGATGCAGCTCAAACTTATACGTTTAAAAATGCTGTTCTTGCAACTGGTTCTACACCAATCGAAATTCCAGGATTCAAATACTCTAAACGTGTTATCAACTCTACAGGTGCTTTAAGCTTACCTGAAATTCCTAAAAAACTTGTTGTAATCGGCGGCGGTTACATCGGTATGGAATTAGGTACTGCATATGCTAACTTCGGTACAGAAGTTACTGTAGTAGAAGCTGGCGACGAAATCTTAGCTGGTTTCGAAAAAGCTATGAGCTCTGTTGTTAAACGTGCTCTACAGAAAAAAGGTAACGTAAATATCCATACAAAAGCTATGGCTAAAGGCGTTGAAGAAACAGAAACTGGCGTAAAAGTTAGCTTTGAAGTTAAAGGTGAAATCCAAACTGTAGAAGCAGATTACGTATTAGTAACTGTAGGTCGTCGTCCAAACACTCAAGAAATCGGTCTTGAGCAAGTTGGAGTTAAAATGACTGACCGCGGCATCATCGAAATCGATGAGCAATGTCGTACAAATGTACCAAACATCTATGCAATCGGTGATATCGTTCCTGGACCACCATTAGCTCACAAAGCTTCTTACGAAGGTAAAGTAGCTGTAGAAGCAATTAGTGGCCATGCATCAGCTATCGATTACATCGGAATTCCTGCAGTGTGCTTCACTGATCCAGAATTAGCATCTGTTGGTTACACTAAAAAACAAGCTGAAGAAGCTGGAATGACTGTAACTGTATCTAAGTTCCCATTCGCTGCTAACGGTCGTGCATTATCATTAAACAGCACTGACGGTTTCCTACAACTTGTAACACGTAAAGAAGATGGTCTTCTTGTAGGTGCTCAAGTTGCAGGTGCAGGTGCTTCTGATATTATCTCTGAAATTGGTTTAGCTATCGAAGCTGGAATGACAGCTGAAGATATCGCTCAAACAATCCATGCTCACCCAACATTAGGTGAAATCACAATGGAAGCAGCTGAAGTTGCTCTTGGAATGCCAATTCACATTGTAAAATAATTTAAGTAATGTAAATAGCCCCTCTCTTATTATAAGAGAGGGGCTATTTTTATTTTCATCAAATGACTTGCAAGGTCTTTAAACGTACTTGTCGAATGAATATATAATACTTTAACAAATGATTTAGGCGTAACTTACTTCAAAGGTAATATATATCATCCTATAATATGTAATTGATTCAAACTTAACCCCATATATTAATAAAATAGAGCATGTCAAAGGAGAAGGTTCCATGAAAATATTACATGTTATATTTTATCATTTACTACTATGGAGTGGCTTTTCCACTGTATTAACATTATCGAATGGTGATAAGTTTCATTATAAAGTTATTCTTTTTTTCGTGTTCCTGTATTTAGCCTATGTAATAGCATATTTTGTATTACACGTAAGAAAGCAAGCGTTATTTCTTACATGTTCGAATTGTATACTATTTTTAATCGTATTATTTATTTTTTAAATTAACGTTTATAAAAATACATTGTTCTTCCATTAAATAATTGTAACTCTCCTTCTAATTTCTTCGCTAAAAAACGGCAAAATTCATTTGCTTTCCCTTTGTCACCATATGTTGCATTAGGTGGTAAAGAAACTTGGATGAAAGATTGTTCATTTTCTATACCAACACCAATATAAATTGAGTCATACCGATCGTGATTGGATTGAAGTTTTAATGTTGTTGTAGATGTATCTAAAATTTCATAAGGAAAAGCGGTATTTGTATACGTGAAATTAATTTGGGCACCAGTTTTAGAAGTAACTGTTTTATAATAATGAAAAAGTTGTTTTATATCATCTATTGAAACAGATTGTTGATTGGATTTAGGTACAAGCGTAATAAAGGCGTGTTGCATATAAGTTCCCCCTAACTTAGTAGAATACTATCATTCTACATCCTACTGAATTTTTTGACAATTAAAAGGAGTATTACATGTTTTGTTTAATATACTAGTAATGAAACGTGATGTAGAAAGGTGGAAACCAATGTTTGAAAAATTGTATGATGAGCATGAAAGTGTGAAGGTACGATTTTTAGGATTTATGACACATGATACACGTTATGATTTTGGTGTTATTTATACAAATATGTTTTTTGGAAAACCGCTCATTGTTTGTATGCAAACAGGAAGGTCTACTTTACTCGGACGAGATGATGTAGAGAATGTTCAATATATACAGGAGATTTTTAAATTAGGATCAGAAGAGGAAGCGAAGGAGTTAGCTCAGTTTTTCAAATTTCTAGTTCCGTCAACTTCTTTACATGCGGAATATGAAGAATAATTAATGTGAAACAGTCGTACTTATAAATATGGCTGTTTTTTATTTGAATATCGCATACTAATTAAAATTTAAAATATTTAATGTGTTATACTAAAAACCTATTGACGTAAAAAGTATAACATATTAAAATAAAGACAGAAAGTTAAGCGGTTACAAAAAAGTTTTTGGGATTATAAACTTAGGGGGAAATGAAAAATGGGAACAATCGTATGTCAAGATTGTGAAGGTACAATTGCACACTTCGAAGATGAGAAAGTAACGGTACTTTACGGGAAATGTGAATCTTGCGGATGTGATCACACAGAGCATACAAAAGCCCAATAATTGATAGGAAATGGACAGCTAAAAGTTTTTAGGACCATAAACTTAGGGGGAAATGAAAAATGGGAACAATCGTATGCCAAGTATGTGAAGGAACAATCGGACATTTTGAAGATGAGAAAACGACAGTACTTTACGGAAAATGTGGAACAAATTGTGACTGTGCTAGAAAAGATAATGCGAAAGCTTAATGATAAATAAATAGATTACTATTAAAACTCAGGGGGAAATGAAAATGGGAACAATCGTATGCCAAGTATGTGAAGGAACAATTGGACATTTTGAAGATGAAAAATCAACAGTACTATACGGGAAATGTGGATCTCATTGCGAATGTGACCATAAAGAACATACAAAAGCTTAATAATAAGAAAAAGCGCCTACATGTGTAGGCGCTTTTTTAATAAATTGTAGTTGTATGGCCAACTGTTGCAACGATTGCATCATCTCTAATTGGAATAAAGCTTATGGATGTCTGTGGTGTACTAGAAGAAGCGTATTGGCTCATTATACGGCTATCTATACGGGTAATAGTATCGGTCAAGAAAGCTGAAATAAAAGCGTAAGGGACACGTCGTTCATTTAATGAATAAATAATTTCTTCTTTTGTTTTTACACCTACGCCATGTCCGTAAAAAAAGAAATTTCCTAAATAGATTGTGTTTTCTCCTTGCCACTCAATCGTAGCTGGATTCACTTGTGGGTTTTTAAAGTAAACGAGGTCACCTGGAACAAGATCGCCACCGTTTTTTGTTATGAGCCTTAGATCTTGATCATAGTCCCATGTATAAAGTAAAAGGTTTGCAAATAGACGATTGAAAGTTTCTTCCTCATACAATGATAATAAAGCTTTATAAAAAATAATGATCATAGCGGTTGCACATTCAGTTCCATATAGTTTTCCGTTTTTGAAAATATCTTGTATGGCAATGGAAGGTGGTATGTTTGGAAGAAGCTCGAATCCTCCAAGGGATGTTCTTTTCCAATACTGGGGGTTGCAAAAGGATTGTTGAAATGTGCGAAACTGAAATCCACTTTGAAAAAGTTCTAGTGCAGAGATAATAATATTAACTCGTAAATTGAGATCAAAGCTGAGTTCATCAGCTGTTCGGAAGGAATAAACTTCTTGATTTCCTGCCATTATTGATAAAATTTGTTGTTTCTCTGCTGCAAATGGCTCATATTCATTTGTAATATAAGGATGTACAATAGAACGGCCTATTACAATCATAATAGTATCCCCACCTATACGTTACATTCTTTAGTATCGTATGAAGAAAAGGAAAAAAGGTGAAAAAAAAGCCTATCAACTGATAGGCTTGTACTCTTTAATAACACGTAATGTTTGTAATGTCATATCTTCAGGACCTTGTACAGGTAAACCTGCTTCTAAGTTTTTACGAATATACTCTAAGTTTTCTTGTGTAATAATTTCCCCCGGAGTAAAGATTGGAATCCCTGGCGGATAAACCATAACAAAATCAGCTATAATACGACCCGATGCATTTTCAAATGGAATGACTTCTGTTTCCGAATAAAAAGCATCTCGAGGAGAAAGTGCTAGCACTGGAATTTCTGGAATCTCTACTTGTACTTGAACACCTTTATCTGCCCTATTTCTAAATGTTGCTGCTAAATCTTGTAATGCTGCAATAAGTGTATTTGTATCACTTTCTGTGTCTCCCAAAGTGATAAGACATAGTATGTTGTATAAATCTGAGAGTTCTACTTCAATGTTATATTGCTCTCTAAGCCATACTTCAGCTTGGTGGCCGGTAATACCTAAATCTTTTACAGATACAATTATCTTTGTAGGATCATAGTTAAAGGTAGCATCTGTACCTAACATTTCTTTTCCAGGACAGTAAAGATGCTCAATAGAATTTATAGCATCACGAACATGTTCAGCTAATTGTATTGTTTGTTCTATGAGTGCTGTTCCTTCTGTAGCAAGACGTTTTCTCGCAACATCAAGTGATGCTAACAAGATGTAAGAAGTTGATGTAGTTGTAAGCATGCTAATAATAGATTGGACATGTTTTACATTCACCAAGCCTTCTTTCACATTAAGAATAGAACTTTGAGTTAAAGAGCCTCCTAATTTGTGAACACTTGTTGCTGCCATGTCTGCACCAGCTTGCATCGCTGACATCGGCAATTCATCGTGAAAATGAATATGAACACCATGAGCCTCGTCGACTAGTACAGGGATGTCATAAGAATGTGCTAATTGTACAATCTGTTCTAAGTCTGCAGCAAATCCAAAGTACGTTGGGTTAATAACAAGTAAGCCCTTTGCATCTGAGTGCTCTTCAAGTGCTTTTTTGACAGATTGAATTGTGATTCCATGAGAAATACCGAGTTTCGGATCGATTTCAGGATGCATGAAAATCGGTTTTGCACCTGAGAAAATAATAGCTGACATTACTGATTTATGCACGTTTCGTGGTACTAGGATTTTGTCACCAGGACCGCAAACGCTCATCACCATTGTCATAATAGCGCCACTTGTACCTTGAATAGAAAAGAAAGTATGATCTGCACCGAATGCAGCGGCTGCTAAATCCTGTGCTTCTTTAATCATACCTTTTGGATGATGTAAATCATCGAGTGGCGCAATATTAATTAAATCAATTGCTAATGCATTATGCCCAATAAATTCGCGAAATGTAGGATCCATGCCCTGTCCTTTTTTATGACCAGGAATATGGAATTGAATTGGATTTCGCTTACTGTGCTCAACTAAAGCGGTAAACAATGGTGTTTCGTATTGGGACAATCTATACACCCCTTCTTCTTCGTAATATTTAGTATAATTTGTTTTATATAATCCTGCTCTAAAAAAGTAAGTCCTTTTTTAGAATAAGGCTTGTTTTTCTGCCATTCAAAAAATCGTTTTTGAGATGGTAGCTTCACTTTATTTTCTATAAAACAAAAGCATTATATCACCAATAATTATAGATGTATAGAAAAAAATATTTTTAAGGTGAGTATGTTTAATAGTTAGCCTCAACTAATGAATAGAGGAAGACAATTCCATTAAAATGAATAAATAGTGTATAATGCAGAGTGGCTATATTGAAACAAGAAGAAATGATAAATGAGGTGCGAAATGGAATATCAATATCCGTTAGATTATGATTGGTCAAATGAGGAAATGGTTATAATTGTGAAGTTTTATGAAGCGATTGAGAAAGCTTATGAAAAAGGAATTATAAGAGAAGAATTAATGGGTTTATATCGTCGTTTTAAAGAGATTGTTCCATCGAAAGCAGAAGAAAAGAAAATTGATAAAGAGTTTCAAGAAGTAAGTGGATACTCTATATATCGTGCTATTCAAAGGGCAAAGGAAGTCGAAGAACAAAAGCTTGTAAAAATGTAAAAAATATTTTGAAAAATAAAAACTGAAGTGATATAATGTGATAACAACTAAAAACGGACAATATAAATTGTCCGTTTTCTACTATCGATTACAAAGTGCATATAAAGGAAGGAGTGATTGCATCGTAGATTCAATCTTAGCAAGGAATTGTTCGTTGGTCATTGCTGAAAACTCCTCTGGTGATATATGAATACCAACTAATAATTCTGCTTTTTTTACAGTAGCTAGTCGTTCAATCATCTTTTGTAAGTCTTCAGTTTCAAGTGTCTTATGTAATTTCACACTTGGTTTAGTATGGTCAATAGACCAAACGAAGTCATTTGGAATATTTGTTTTTAAATCATTTAAATGTTCTAAGAAGGCATGAGCCGTCTCAACTTTTTGTGGACACTCATAGATTAAACCAAAGTATATGAAGGCATGAGTACCCCATAAGCCGATTTGGAAATGCGGTAGCATTTTATATCCTCGTTTATTTGTTGAAAAAGCAACCCAAGTATCGTTTGGTGGATTGACTTTGCGGCGTGCGTGTTTTGCAACATGATAAAAAAAGTTCTCATCAGTGTGTTGGGATAAGTATTCTGCAAATTGTTCCCCTAAAGCTTCTAGCTTAGGATGAATGTTCGTTTTAATTGCACTCATTCGTTCTTCGAGACCATCAACTGTAAAGACATCAAAATCAGTTGACTTGAATGTTTGTATTGTCATGATTGTTCCTCCAATTCCTATTTTGCTTTTATTTTAGCATAGCTTGTACTATTCATAAAAAAAAACAGCACAAAAAAATTTAAATAAAAAAATATAATTTTGTTGCATAGATGATTTATCCAACATAGTATAGTATAAAACAAAAAATCAGAAAATTGAATTAATTCTAGTCCGAGGGCAGACGAATACTGGGAGGAGGCAAATAATATGAGACAGGTGATTAATGCGTTAAAGAGAACAGATGCCGAAAAGAGAATACCGGTGCTACGTTTGGAGCTAGATTATGAATTAGCAACTTTATATGATGCGATGATG
Source organism: Bacillus sp. FG16 (assembly GCF_057809515.1). NCBI lineage: Bacteria > Bacillati > Bacillota > Bacilli > Caryophanales > Bacillaceae > Bacillus > Bacillus sp. FG16. The sequence goes on along the minus strand of NZ_JBMDKC010000017.1, from coordinate 12,462 downwards.
GAAGATGATAAACAGAAAAAAGAAGAGTGTGTACAAAAGTTAGAAGTGTTAAGACTTGAAATGATTCGTTTAGAAGCGTAATAATAGTATATGTATAAAAAATTAGTTGGTGCGAACCTTATAAAGGGTTCGTTTTTTCTGTGAACAGTATAGATCGGAGTGTTTAAACATGCAAGAAGTATGGAAAGACATCGATGCACACGCCAAACGGTGGATTCGGGATGCAGGAGAGCATTTAATGGCATCCATGAAAAAAGCACTTATTATAGAAACAAAATCCAATGCAGCTGACTTAGTTACAAATATGGACCGAGAGATAGAACAGTTTTTAATTGGGAAAATTAAAGAAACATTCCCGAATCATAATATTTTAGGAGAAGAGGGTTATGGAGACGAGATAACGTCTTCTGACGGGGTTGTTTGGTTAATTGATCCAATTGACGGCACGATGAACTTTGTTCATCAAAAAAGAAATTTTGCAATTTCAATTGGGATTTATGAGAACGGTATCGGAAAGATTGGACTTATTTATGATCCAGTACATGATGAACTATATCATGCAGTCAAGGGGTCTGGAGCTTTTTGTAATGATATATCAATTCCTCCATTGGAAAAAGGGACTGTAGAGCAAAGTATTGTAGCTTTAAATGCGATATGGCTTACAGATAATCCATTGCTTAATATGGAAAGTATGATGGCACTTGTTAAGAAAGCAAGGGGCACGAGATCATATGGCTGTGCAGCGTTAGAGATGGTATATGTTGCAACAGGAAGAATAGATGCATATGTAACGCCGAGATTATCACCATGGGATTTTGGCGGAGGACAGATAATTGTAGAAGAAGTTGGAGGTAAGGTAACGACATTCGCTGGAGCACCACTTTCTATCATAGAGAAGAGCAGTGTGTTAGTTGCAAAACCAGGAGTGTATGAAGAAGTGTTATCATTTATATGAGAGCAACAAAAAAAGTAAGAGGCTGTGTATAAGCTTCTTACTTTTTAGCGTTATTGTGATTTGCGCATTTTTCTTTTTGTTACAAAACCGTATCCAACTGCAACAAATGTACCGATAATGCAAATAATAATACCGATTGGACTATTTTCAGCAATCATAATGCCGATACCGATTAAGAAAATAACACCGATAATTGCGGTTAATAAAAAGCGATATTGAATGTGTTCCATTTCTTCACCCTCCAATCTCATTTTACTTTCACAAAAGTAAGAATACAACTATATTTTCATTCTTGCTTTTATTTTAATTGCTATTGTATCCCCTTCGCTCTTATAATAGAGAAGGATTAAAAAGACATTAGGAGTTGGACATGTTGAAAAAACGACAAGATTTACGTAATATAGCAATTATTGCCCACGTTGACCATGGTAAAACAACACTTGTTGACCAGTTATTACGTCAAGCGGGGACATTCCGTGCGAATGAACATATTGAAGAACGCGCAATGGATTCAAATGATCTAGAAAGAGAACGCGGTATTACAATTTTAGCGAAGAATACAGCGATTCACTATGAAGATAAAAGAATTAACATTTTAGATACACCAGGTCACGCTGACTTCGGTGGAGAAGTAGAACGTATCATGAAAATGGTTGATGGTGTTCTACTTGTTGTTGATGCATATGAAGGTTGTATGCCACAAACACGATTTGTTTTAAAGAAAGCTCTTGAGCAAAACTTAACTCCAATCGTTGTTGTAAACAAAATTGACCGGGACTTCGCTCGCCCTGATGAAGTAGTTGATGAAGTAGTTGACTTATTCATCGAACTTGGTGCAAACGAAGATCAATTAGAGTTCCCAGTTGTATTTGCATCAGCAATGAACGGAACAGCAAGCTTAGATTCAAATCCAGCAAATCAAGAAGAGAATATGAAATCATTATTCGATACAATTATCGAACATATTCCAGCACCAGTTGATAACAGCGAAGAGCCACTTCAATTCCAAGTAGCACTTCTTGATTACAACGACTACGTTGGACGTATTGGAGTTGGACGCGTATTCCGCGGTACAATGAAGGTTGGACAACAAGTTGCTTTAATGAAAGTTGACGGAAGTGTAAAACAATTCCGCGTAACGAAATTATTCGGTTACATTGGATTAAAACGTCAAGAAATTGAAGAAGCAAAAGCTGGAGATTTAGTAGCTGTTTCAGGTATGGAAGACATTAACGTAGGTGAAACGGTATGTCCGGTTGAGCATGAAGAGGCTTTACCATTATTACGTATTGATGAGCCAACGCTACAAATGACATTCCTTGTAAATAACAGCCCATTTGCAGGTTGTGAAGGTAAATTCATTACATCTCGTAAAATTGAAGAGCGTCTTCGTTCACAATTAGAAACAGATGTAAGTTTACGTGTAGATAATACAGATTCTCCTGATGCATGGATCGTATCTGGACGCGGGGAACTGCATTTATCTATCTTAATTGAAAACATGCGTCGTGAAGGTTATGAACTACAAGTATCTAAGCCTGAAGTAATTATTAAAGATGTCGATGGCGTAAGATGTGAACCTGTAGAGCGCGTACAAATCGATGTTCCTGAAGAATACACTGGTTCTATTATGGAATCAATGGGTGCACGTAAAGGTGAAATGTTAGATATGGTGAATAACGGAAACGGTCAAGTTCGCCTTACTTTCATGGTTCCGGCACGTGGTTTAATTGGTTACACAACAGAATTCCTAACATTAACTCGTGGTTACGGTATTTTAAACCATACATTCGATTGCTACCAACCAGTACATGCTGGACAAGTGGGTGGACGTCGCCAAGGTGTTCTAGTTTCACTTGAAACAGGAAAAGCATCACAATACGGTATTATGCAAGTTGAAGACCGTGGTGTAATCTTCGTTGAACCAGGTACAGAAGTATATGCTGGTATGATTGTAGGAGAACATACTCGTGAGAACGACTTAACAGTTAACGTTGTGAAAATGAAACAACAAACTAACATTCGTTCTGCAACGAAAGATCAAACTTCAACAATGAAAAAACCACGCTTAATGACTCTAGAAGAGTCATTAGAGTACTTAAACGATGACGAGTTCTGTGAAGTAACTCCAGAATCAATTCGTTTACGTAAAAAGATTCTTGATAAGAGCGAACGTGAAAGAGCTGCTAAGAAAAAGAAATCTGTAGAAGCGTAAAAAATAAAACAGCTACCTTAAATTAAGGTAGCTGTTTTTTTATGTTTATTTTTAGAATATTTACTCTTTTTAGTGGACAGTATTTTTTTCGCGGGTTACTCTTGTATTAAGTACATAAAGAAATTTTGTTTTTTTATGAGAAGGGGGGATAAATAGTGTTAGAAAGAATGTCTTTCTTTGCGAAATTATGTAAAGTTGATGAAAATCCAGAATTAGGGATGTGGTTACTGTATGGCATCATTATTATATTAAGTGCACTTGTGTATAATTTAGGTTTTGCAAGAAAACTATCAATAATAAAAAATATAGTGATATATATATCGTTAGCGATTGGATGTACAGTGTTAACTTTCTTTGCAGTTTTTTTACCTGTTGGAGAGGGACTTGTTGTAGCGGCAATTGTACTTGGAATTTATAGATTGCGTTTGCGTCAAGCGAAACAACAAAAAGCAGGGTGAGGGGGTGAAGTTTTATGCGTTCAGTACAAGATGCACTATATAATTGGTTAACAATTAAAACAGTTGCGGAAGCACGTCCGGATGATAGTGCTGCAAAAGAAACGTATTTGTTATTTCAAAATATGATATATGAAGAACATAAATTAAAAGATGTGGAAGTTAAAAAGAACGAGGAAATGTATTTAATTACATATGAAATGAATGGGGAAAGGAAATCTGCAAGGTTTCCGCTAGAAGCCATTGATTGTTTCTTGGATCAGATGAACCGTGAGCCAGAAAAATATAAATAAGTCCTTATCTATATGAGTAAGGACTTATTTACATTTTACCAATCGTCTTCGACTTTTTTATCACGATATAATCGGAAATTACCACTTGCATGACGTTCCATTGTACGCTCTGCAATTCGTTCCGAACATTCCATGCACATATATGTATGAATAGGGCGATTACGCAGTTTTTTTGCCATAGGATTTTCATCATCTAACATATCTTTTTTATCACAAATCATACATTTGACTCTCATTTCGTCACCTCAATACGAATTCTATCAGTATAAGTATATCATGGAAGTATAATGTTTTTGAATAATAGTGGGAAAAAATAATATTTTCGCAATTCGAAAAATAAGTTATGATAAGGATATACCAAGTATGTTTGGAGGTGAAAATATGGCGAATGTAGTAGAGCCTACTTTAACAGAGGGTTTAGTACAAACGTTGCGTAAAGAGTGTATTGTGATGATAGCAACGACAGATTTTGAAAAACAAGTTCCTAACGTAAGTGCTATTTCTTGGGTGTATGCAGTGAGCAAAACTAGTATTCGATTTGCAGTAGATCAACGGTCACGTATTGTGGAAAATATAAGGCATAATACAGGGGTAGTATTGACTATAATGGCGAATGAATCCGTATTTTCCATAAGTGGTGCAGGTGAAATTTTGACAGATAGAATGGAAGGTATTTCTTTGAAATTAACTGTAATAGAAGTTAATGTGCAAGAAGTACGTGATGTTATGTTTTATGGAGCGAAACTTGCAATTGAACCAACATATGAAAAAACATACGATCTTCGGGCGGCAAAAAAACTGGATAACGAAGTGCTAGTAGGAATAAGAGAATTATAAATGTGCTAAATAAGAAATTCGTTTATTCACTTTTGTAATCGGTTATTGTGATTTAACGTTAATAATTATAATAAAAAGTAATATATTGAACAGAAATGAATAAAGAATAAATAAAAGGTTTAATGACTATGATTTTCGATTCTACCTCGTTTACACGGTACATATAATTATAACAATGGTTCGTCCATATTTTATGGATGAAACCCTTGTTCTACAAATTTAAAAGTGGAGTCAGGGGGTAACAGGTTGGATAAAATTTATGTGTTAGATACGAATGTACTTTTGCAGGATCCTTTATCTATTTTTTCATTTGAAACCAATGAAGTAGTGATTCCAGCAGTTGTATTAGAAGAGGTTGATTCGAAAAAACGTTATATGGATGAAGTAGGACGAAATGCTCGTTATGTATCTAAGTTAATAGATAAATTTCGTGAAATAGGAAAGCTGCATGAAAGTATCCCGCTAGAAAATGGCGGAACATTTCGTATTGAATTAAACCATCGTTCATTTGTGCAACTACAAGATATTTTTGTAGAAAAAACAAATGATAATCGAATTTTAGCTGTAGCAAAAAATCTATCTTTAGAAGAACAGGAAAAAGAGGACGGGAAGTCTGTTATTTTAGTAAGTAAAGATGTACTCGTAAGGGTAAAAGCTGATGCAATTGGTTTGAAGGCTGAAGATTATTTAAGTGATCGCGTAATTGAAGTAGAAAATATATATTCTGGCTTTTTAGAAGGATATATATCAAAAGAACAATTGGATTATTTTTATGAGAAAGGTGAATTGCCTCTATCTGAAATTGCGAATCACCCTTTTTACCCAAATCAATTTGTAGTAATGAAAGATGCATTAGGGGGCTCTAGTTCTGCGCTTGGCATTGTGGATCACTTAGGTAAGAAGGTAAAGAAACTTATTTTTCACAATGAACAAGTGTGGGGGATACGACCGCGAAACGTGCAGCAAATTATGGGGTTAGAATTGTTGCTTCGTGAAGATATTCCGCTTGTAACGTTAACGGGGAAAGCCGGCACAGGAAAAACGTTACTTGCGTTAGCTTCGGGACTCATGCAAACGGAAGACTTAGGGTTATATAAAAAATTACTCGTTGCAAGGCCAATTGTTCCAGTCGGAAAAGATATCGGTTATTTACCAGGAGAAAAAGAAGAAAAGTTAAGACCATGGATGCAGCCAATTTTTGATAACCTAGAGTATTTATTTAATACAAAAAAGCCAGGAGAGTTAGATGCTATTTTAGCTGGAATGGGTTCGATTGAAGTAGAAGCCCTTACTTATATACGCGGGAGAAGTATTCCAGATCAGTTCATTATCATTGACGAAGCACAAAATTTAACAAAGCATGAAGTAAAAACGATACTAACTAGGGTAGGGGAAAAGAGTAAGATTGTATTGATGGGAGATCCTCAGCAAATTGATCACCCATATTTAGATGAATATAATAATGGCTTAACGTATGTTGTAGAGAAGTTTAAAGAACAGCGTATTAGTGGTCATGTGAAGTTTGTTAAAGGGGAGCGATCTAATTTAGCTCAACTAGCAGCAGATTTATTGTAAAAAGGAGTGAGCTTAAGCTCACTCCTTTTCTTTAAATAATTGTAAATTTACGGATGCTACAGATTGGATTTTGTTGATTAGATCCATCATTGAAATAGAGATGAACAGGCCCATCTTCTTTTAATGGTTTTCCTTCTTTTGAAAAGCCTAGTATAGCATTTTTGACAGTTTCTAATGGAAGTGTCATTGTATGATCTACCGTTTCAATTTCAACTTGCGTAGCGTCCTCTAAAATTTCAGCGTTAGCAAGGAATGGATGAAATGGTATACCAAATGTTCCAGTAATTAGCTGTTCTTTTTTATATTTCTTTACACTTTGTTGTATCGGCGGGAAGGCAGCACCATCACGAATTTCACGATCCCAATGCTCTGAAGTGTTTTTTAAATAAGTTTCTAGTTCAGACGTGTTTTCTCTAGTTTCATCAAAGTAAGTTGTCAAATCTACTTTTCGATCATCAAAGATCCAAACAGTTGGATCAATAGTGATTGGAAAACGTACTTTTCCGTTAATAAATAAAATTTCGCTCATTGTTGTTCCCCCATTTGTGTTATACTCCCACTTTTCAGTATAATAGCATTAGACACTATTGTCACAAAAAATGTTTCTATTGCAATTTATTAAAACTATCGCTAATATTAATAGATAGGATAGAGGAGAGTAGGACGGAAACGGAGGGAATCAATTTGGCGTCTGAGACAGTAGCAAATCATCAGGAAAAGGCACTAGCCCTTCTACAAGCGGATGCAGAGAAGATTTTAAGACTTATTAAGGTGCAAATGGACCATCTTACAATGCCGCAATGTCCATTATATGAAGAAGTGTTAGACACACAAATGTTTGGACTATCCCGCGAGGTCGATTTTGCAGTTCGCCTTGGTCTTATTGCAGAAGAACAAGGGAAAGCAATGTTAGGTGAGCTCGAACGTGAGTTATCTGCACTTCATGAAGCGTTTACAAACAAACAACAATAACGGGTTCAAATAAGGGGGCTCAAACTAAATTAGTTTGAGCTTTTTATTTGTATAATAAAGCAGGAAGAATCAATGTACATATGGAATACAACAATAATTAAATTGAAACAGAAAGAGGAAATGAAATGAAAAAAGTATGGAAATCAATGGATTATTCATTGTTACTTCCTCTTGTTATCTTATGTGTGCTGGGAGTTATAATGGTATATAGTTCGAGTTCCATTGTTGCGATTTCGAGGTTTGATAAACCAGCAAATTTCTTTTTTAAAAGACAATTAATTACTCTAGCTGCTGGAACAGTGTTATTAATAGTTCTTGCTATTATCCCATATAAAGTGTGGAGAAAACGAATCTTTTTATTGGGAAGTTATGGAATTAGTGTTGCATTATTAGCAGCAGCTGCATTTTTTGCTAAGACAGTAAATGGTGCAAGTGGATGGATATTTGGAATACAGCCTGCGGAATTTGTTAAGATAACAGTTATTCTTGTGTTGGCCAATTTCTTTGCGAAGAGGCAGGAAACGAATACGCCTGTTTTTAAAGGGTCAGGGCCAGTACTTTTGGGTGTTGGTTTAATTATGTTCTTAATTTTAAAGCAAAATGACTTAGGGACTGATTTGTTAATTATGGGGACAGTAGGAATTATGTTTCTTTGTTCAGGAGTACGGATTAACTTATGGATTAAACGAATTGTTTTAACTTCTATAGTATGGATTCCAGCGCTATATTTTCTTGGGAATTATGCATTAAGTTCGTATCAAAAGGCACGCTTTTCAGTTTTTCTTGATCCATTTAGTGATCCACAAAAGGATGGGTTCCAATTAATAAATTCATTTATTGGAATTGCTTCAGGTGGGTTAAATGGTCGAGGATTAGGAAATAGTGTACAAAAGTATGGTTATTTACCAGAGCCGCAAACAGATTTTATAATGGCGATTATATCTGAAGAGCTTGGATTTATAGGTGTAGCTATTATTTTAATCTGTCTATTGCTTATTATTATTCGATCATTTAGAGTTGCACAAAAGTGTACAGATCCATTTGGAAGTTTAATAGCTATCGGAATTGCAAGCTTGGTTGGAGTTCAAACGTTTATTAATGTTGGTGGTATGTCTGGAGTAATACCACTTACAGGAGTACCATTACCGTTTGTCAGTTACGGTGGTAGTTCTTTATTAGCTAATCTACTTGCGATGGGAATACTACTTAATATTGCTAGTCATGTAAAACGAGAAGAAAAACAACAGAATGGTGTAATAAAAGAAAGAGAACAAAATGGACCACATCTTGTAGTTGTAAAATAAAAACACATTGTGCTTTAGAGCATGATGTGTTTTTTATTTTCAAGTAGTTTTAAATATGATGTATTAATTTCTCTTTCAGTTAAAAGATATATCACATTTGGTTAAATGTGATATACAATTAAGTTGTTAGAAAAGGAAGAGGTATGCTATACTATTTTTGTGAAACAAATTGTACAGAAAACTTATCATTTGTTAAAAAATAAGGTATGATGGATAAAAATAAAGTGAAGCTTTCTAAGTATAATATAATGTGGAAAGTGAAGAACTTCACGCTTTTTAAGGTGTGTATATATTTTATCTCTAGAGTGGTAGGAAAGTAGAGGGGGAAAATCATGACAAAGCTGCAACGTATTCAAAAAGTATTGGTAGCTAACCGTGGAGAGATTGCAATTCGTGTGTTTCGAGCTTGTTCGGAACTTGGATTAAAAACAGTTGCAATCTATTCTAAAGAGGATAGTGGTTCTTATCATCGCTATAAAGCCGATGAGTCCTATTTAGTTGGGGAAGGAAAAAAACCAATTGATGCTTATCTAGATATTGAAGGCATTATTGAGATTGCAAAAAGTAATCATGTAGATGCAATCCACCCTGGATATGGTTTCTTGTCAGAAAATATTCAATTCGCGAAACGTTGTGAAGAAGAAGGGATTATCTTTATCGGTCCGAAAAGCAAGCATTTAGATATGTTTGGCGATAAAGTGAAAGCAAGAACACAAGCGCAGCTAGCACAAATTCCAGTTATACCTGGTAGTGACGGTCCAGTAAATTCATTAGAAGAAGTCGAAAAATTTGCTGAAAAGTATGATTACCCGATTATTATTAAAGCATCTCTTGGTGGTGGCGGTCGTGGTATGCGTATTGTGCGTACTAGTGAGGAATTAGGAGAATCATATAATCGAGCGAAATCAGAAGCGAAAGCAGCCTTTGGTAATGATGAAGTTTACGTCGAAAAATTCGTTGAAAAACCTAAACATATAGAAGTACAAATTTTAGCAGATGAAGAAGGCAATGTTGTCCATTTATACGAGCGTGACTGTTCTGTACAACGTCGTCATCAAAAAGTTGTAGAAATAGCACCGAGTGTATCACTTTCAGATGATTTGCGTCAGCGTATTTGTGATGCTGCTGTGAAGTTAACGAAAAATGTAAACTATTTAAATGCAGGAACAGTAGAATTCCTTGTAAAAGATGATGAGTTTTACTTTATTGAAGTAAATCCACGTGTTCAAGTAGAACATACGATTACAGAGATGATTACAGGAGTCGATATCGTTCAATCACAAATTTTAATAGCTGATGGACATGCATTACATAGTAAAATAGTAGGTGTTCCGAAGCAAGAGGAAGTAGTTGTGCATGGATTTGCAATCCAATCTCGTGTAACAACTGAAGACCCACTAAATAATTTTATGCCGGATACAGGAAAAATTATGGCGTATCGATCAGGCGGTGGTTTTGGTGTGCGTCTTGATACAGGAAATAGCTTCCAAGGTGCAGTTATTACACCATACTACGATTCTTTACTTGTAAAAGTTACAACTTGGGCACTTACTTTTGAGCAAGCTGCTGCAAAAATGGAACGTAACTTAAAAGAATTCCGTATTCGTGGTATTAAAACAAATATTCCATTCCTAGAGAATGTAGTAAAACATAAAAACTTCTTATCAGGAGAATATGATACTTCGTTTATTGATGTGTCACCTGAACTATTCTTGTTCCCGAAACGTAAAGACCGCGGAACGAAAATGTTAAATTATATTGGTTCAGTAACAGTAAATGGCTTCCCAGGAGTAGGGAAAAAAGAAAAGCCAATATTCCCAGATGCTCGTATTCCATGTTTAAAACATTCAGAGCCAATCCAAAATGGAACGAAACAAATTTTGGACGAGCGTGGAGCAGATGGATTAGTAAAATGGGTACAGGATCAAAACCGTGTACTTTTAACGGATACAACATTCCGTGATGCACATCAGTCATTACTTGCAACTCGTATTCGTACAAAAGATTTACATCAAATTGCAGAGCCAACAGCGAGAATGTTACCAAACCTATTCTCAGCTGAAATGTGGGGCGGTGCAACGTTTGATGTCGCGTATCGTTTCTTAAAAGAAGATCCATGGGAACGATTACTAGATCTTCGTGAAAAAATGCCGAACGTTTTATTCCAAATGTTACTACGTTCGTCAAACGCAGTTGGCTACAAAAACTATCCAGATAATTTAATTCAAAAATTTGTGGAGTGTTCTGCTCAAGCAGGCATTGATGTGTTCCGTATTTTTGATAGTTTAAACTGGGTAGAAGGTATGAGAGTTGCAATTGATGCTGTAAGAGATACTGGTAAAATTGCAGAAGCAACAATGTGCTACACAGGAGATATTCATGATCCATTACGTAGTAAATATGATTTGAATTATTATAAAAACTTAGCAAAAGAGTTGGAAGCATCGGGAGCTCACATTTTAGGTATTAAAGATATGGCTGGCTTACTAAAACCAAACGCAGCATATGATTTAGTTTCAGCATTAAAAGAGACGGTATCGATTCCGATTCACCTGCATACGCACGATACGAGTGGAAATGGTATATTAACGTATACGAAGGCAATTGAAGCAGGTGTTGATATTGTCGATGTAGCAGTGAGTTCTATGGCTGGTCAAACGTCACAACCGAGTGCGAACACATTATTCTATGCACTAGGTGGAAATGAAAGACAACCAGATGTTAATATCGATTCTTTAGAAAAGCTATCTCATTATTGGGAAGATGTACGCAAATACTATGCACCGTTTGAAAGTGGTATGAATGCACCTCACACAGAGGTATATATGCATGAAATGCCAGGTGGACAGTATAGTAATCTTCAGCAACAAGCGAAGGCGGTTGGTTTAGGAGATCGCTTTGATGAAGTGAAAGTAATGTACCGTCGTGTGAATGACATGTTTGGAGATATTGTAAAAGTAACACCGTCATCAAAAGTTGTTGGCGATATGGCATTATTTATGGTTCAAAACCATCTGACAGAACAAGATGTTTTAGAGCGTGGACATGCTTTGGACTTCCCTGGATCTGTTGTTGAAATGTTCGCTGGTGATTTAGGTCAACCGTACGGTGGTTTCCCGAAAGAATTGCAAAAGATTATTTTAAAAGGGAAAGAGCCGTTAACAGTAAGACCAGGTGAACTACTAGAGCCAGTAGATTTCGACGCGTTAAAAGAAGAATTATTCCATAAACTTGGACGCGAAGTAACAATTTTTGATGTAGTTGCATATGCATTATATCCAAAAGTATTTATGGACTATGAAAAAGTTGCTGAGCTTTATGGAAATGTATCTGTACTTGATACACCGACATTCTTCTATGGTATGAGACTAGGTGAAGAAATTGATGTGGAAATTGAACAAGGTAAGACATTGATGGTTAAACTTGTATCAATTGGAGAACCACAGCCGGATGGAAATCGTGTCCTTTACTTGGAATTTAATGGTCAACCACGTGAAATTATCGTGAAAGACGAGAGTGTGAAAGCAACAGTTGCACAACGTGTGAAAGGAAACCGTGAAAATCCAAATCACATTAGTGCAACAATGCCAGGAACGGTAATTAAAGTAGTTGTAAAAGAAGGCGATGAAGTGAAAAAAGGCGATTCTATGGCAATTACAGAAGCGATGAAAATGGAAACGACAGTTCAAGCGCCGTTCAATGGTAAAGTGAAGAAAGTATATGTTAACGATGGTGATGCAATTCAAACGGGTGATTTACTTATTGAATTAGATCACTAAAATAAAAAAAGAGCTGTGTAAATATGAACTGCACCCCAATTGTTAGACACAGTCTAACAATTGGAGGTGCAGTTTTT